>NZ_JBTNDE010000008.1:0-144100 GCF_054511155.1 Arthrobacter glycogeni
TCCGGGGTGTAACCGGTTGGCGGTGTTCTGCGAACTCGACCACACGATCCCCTGGTCCCGGGGCGGGACGACCAGTTACTCAAATCTGGCAGCGCTCTGTAAACGTCACCATATGTTCAAAACGGAGGGTTTCTGGCATTACACCCAACCTGAACCAGGGACGATCATCGCGATCTCCCCCGCCGGGGAAACCTACCTCACCAAACCCAACCCACCACCCACACCACCACCACCGCGACCAGAAACCCCACCACCGTTCTAGGATGAAGTGCTTCTTGATGGCCCTGATCGTTCGTGTCTGCGGCTGAACGGTGAGGTAGGGCGGGTTCGCGACTGTTGATCCCGCCTTTTCCACTTTTCCACCCTTTCGGGGGCCGTGGCGGGGGTTTGAGGGTGTGAGGTGGGTGGCGGTAGCCGGGTCTAAGATCCGGCAGGGTCCCGCCGGATCAAAGTGATCAATATTGGGTTGTGGATAACTGGTTGCAAAACTTTGGATTCGGTTATTCTGGTGTTTTCGATTGTTTCGACTTGCCCCGTTGTTCCAGGGAGTCACCATGCCACAGCCTCGCAGCACCTATCGTTCGCGGAGTTCGACCGCCGCATTGGCCATTGTTTTCGGCCTTCTTGTTGCCGGTTGTGAGGGTGATGCCGGGTCTCCTGGCCCGACGAGTCCCGGGACGTCGACGCCAGCGGCCACGTCCTCGGCGCCCGCAGGCACCCCCACACCGTCGGAGCCCGCGACGTCTGGGCCCGCGACGCCTGAGCCGACGGCTGCTTCCTCAGACGGCCCGGCCGCGAACATTCCCCTGCCGGAGAAACCTGCCCTGGCCGATGAAAACACGGTTGAAGGTTTGGAAGCGTTCACCGAGTACTGGTTCGAACTTTTCAGCTACGGGTACCTAACGAACGACTGGTCTGAGTTCCTGGAAATTACCGACGGTGGCTGTGGGACCTGCGCAAACGTTGTAGAGGGTGTGAAGGAACATTTTTCGACTGGCGGATGGGTTGTAGGCGGAAACGCTGAGATTGGCGACTTTTCATCGAAATTTGAAGTGAACACGGCCGGCTCGATCAATTCCTTCGTCGAAGTGGGGCAGGAGGAAGTGACGATGTACTCCCCTACAGGGGAAATTGTCGGAGAGTCACCGAGTTCGGACTCGACTATCGACGCCGTCATTGCCATTTACGAAGGGGATCGATGGATCATGCTTGACTTCGGGTCACCCGAGGGGACGTGATGACGGTGTACCTAAGACGACCGAGCTATGCAATGGCCATTGGCATCAGCATCATGGGATCGACGCTTTTATTCACTCCAGCTCGCGCGGCAGAAAGTGAGTCTGGGATCACATTCAGCGAGTCAAATGTAAACGCTCGAAACTTCATCAGAAAATTGGTACTTGGATCTGGAGGGTCCGAATCCCTTGATCGTTCGGTTGAGCCCGCTGTTCTGCCGTCGGATGATGGGGTTGATTATACGTATGAGCGGGTGTGTACGGCGGGGTTGCAGGATTTTATGGATCCGGCGTATTGCGTGGAGTTGAATGCTCAGTGTGCTGCGCGTGAGGATGGGGTGTTGGTGCAGTGGATTGAGGTGAATCGGAATGCGAGTCCGCCGACTCGGACGGCGACGGGCCGGAGTGGGTGTTTGTATCCTGATGAGCCTTTGGTGGCTCCGACGGTTGGGGCGTTGGTGGTGGCTCCGGTGGTGATTTCGTTGGTTGAGTTTGAGAGTCAGCCGATTGTTGCTGCTGGGGTGTTTTCGCAGCCGGATCATTTCGGGGTGCGTAATGCTTATAGCAATGTGTATGCGGTGGCGGAGGAGCAGGAGTTCACGTTTGTGTTTCGGGATGCGCAGATCCGGTTGAGGGCGTGGCCGGTGTCGTATGAGTGGTCTTATGGTGATGGGTCGGATCTGGTGACTACTGATCCGGGGTCGGCTCTTCCTGGTGATGGGTTCAACGTTCAGACGTCGACGAGTCATGTGTATGTGGAGACGGGGGATTATCCGGTGGGGTTGGATACTTTGTTCGCTGGGGATTATTCGGTCGATGGTGGGTCGTGGTTGCCGGTCGCGGGGTTGGCCAGGGTTTCCTCGGAGCCGCATGTGATGAGTATTTGGCGTAGCGAACGGCACAGTGTCGCGCAGACGTGTCTGGAGAACCCTGCCGGGATCGGCTGCTGACCGCCGACGACCGCTGACAACAGCAATCCGCCCAGAAGCCAGCTGAGGTGGATTGGCGGCGTTCCGGCCCGCCGTATCCTATGGCTCGGCGAAGCACGGTTCGGCGACGCACGTCTCGGCGAAGGCCGGGTGGAAGTGGTCCGCACACCGAACCAGTTAGTGTCCACTAACTGGACGACGCGTCCACATAGTGAGACGCGAGACCTGCCCGTTTGACACCCCCCAAAGGGTGAGTGGAAACTACAGATATGCAGTTCGAACCCGTAGTAGTCCTTCTTGCCAAGCGCGTGGCCTAAAGCCCGACTGGTAGTACTACGTCACGCGCAACCCCTCACGGAGCCAACAAGGCTGAGGGGTTTTTTTGTTCCCACCGGACGCAAAGCGCACGACACCCGAAGTACGCAAGCAGTATCGATTCATCAAGGAAGTCACCAATGTCCAAGGGATCGCCCTCCAGCCCCTCGCTGATGGCCAAACCAACCGCTCCGGCGCGCAACCAGCCCCGCGACGCAGTGCAGGCCGTCCAGCCCACTGCGGTCCGAGGCTCCAACACCGTTGTTCCACCCACTGAGATGCTTGGATCCGCAGCGATCGTGCGCTCACTCGAGGAACTCGGTGTCGACGACATCTTCGGCCTTCCCGGTGGTGCCATCCTTCCAACCTACGATCCACTGCTGGCCTCCAAAAAGCTCCGGCACATCCTGGTGCGCCACGAGCAGGGTGCTGGGCACGCGGCTCAGGGCTACGCGATGGTCACCGGCCGGCCGGGTGTCTGCATCGTCACGTCCGGCCCGGGCGCCACCAACCTGGTCACCGCCATCGCCGACGCCCACATGGACTCGGTCCCGATGGTGATCATCACCGGCCAGGTCAACAGCGCGGTGATCGGATCCGATGCCTTCCAGGAGGCGGACATCGTGGGGATCACCATGCCCATCACCAAGCACTCCTACCTGGTCACCAAGGCCGCAGACATCCCGCGGATCATCGCCGAGGCTTTCCACATCGCGTCGACCGGCCGTCCCGGCCCGGTTCTCGTGGACATCTCCAAGGACGCCCAGCAGGCGACGACGACGTTCTCCTGGCCACCCAGGATCGACCTGCCCGGTTACCGCACTGTGGTCCGCGGGCACTCGAAGCAGGTCCGCGAAGCGGCCCGACTGATCGGTGAATCCCAGCGCCCCGTGTTCTACGTAGGCGGTGGAGTCATCAAGGCCCACGGGGCGGCTGAACTGCTGGAACTGGCCGAGCTCGTCGGTGCCCCGGTGGTCACCACCCTGATGGCCCGCGGTGTCTTTCCCGATTCACACCCGCAGCACGTCGGCATGCCCGGCATGCACGGCTCCGTGTCGGCGGTGACGGCTCTGCAGCAGTCGGATCTGCTCATCACCCTGGGCGCCCGGTTCGACGACCGCGTCACCGGCGTGCTCTCCACCTTCGCGCCCGGCGCCAAGGTGATCCACGCTGACATTGACCCGGCCGAGATCTCCAAAAACCGGACGGCGGACGTGCCCATCGTCGGATCGGTCAAGGAGATCATGCCCGAACTCACCATCGCCCTCCGCGAGCAGTTCGCCGCCACCGGTGCGCCGGACATCGAGGCATGGTGGACCATGATCAACCGGCTTCGCGAAACCTATCCGATGGGCTACACCCAGCCCGACGACGGCCTTTCGGCACCGCAGCACGTGATCAAGCGCATCGGCGAAATGACCGGGCCCGAAGGGGTCTACGCTGCCGGAGTGGGCCAACACCAGATGTGGGCCGCCCAGTTCATCAAGTACGAGCGCCCTCACGCCTGGCTGAACTCCGGTGGCCTCGGCACCATGGGGTATGCGGTTCCCGCCGCCATGGGCGCCAAGGTGGGCAACCCGGATCGCGTGGTCTGGGCGATCGACGGCGACGGCTGCTTCCAGATGACCAACCAGGAACTCGCCACCTGCGTCATCAACAACATCCCCATCAAGGTCGCCATCATCAACAACTCCTCACTGGGGATGGTCCGCCAGTGGCAGACCCTGTTCTACGAGGGCCGATATTCCAACACGGATCTGAATACCGGACACGACACCGCCCGGGTGCCCGACTTCGTGAAGCTCGCTGACGCGTACGGATGTGTGGGCCTCCGTTGCGAACGGGACGAGGATATCGATGCCACGATCGCCCAGGCGTTGGAGATCAACGATCGCCCAGTCGTCATCGACTTCGTAGTCAGCCGCGACTCGATGGTGTGGCCGATGGTCCCGTCAGGAGTCAGCAATGACCTCATCCAGATTGCCCGCGACATGACCCCGGACTGGGAGCAGGAGGACTAACATGGCTCGTCACACGCTTTCCGTTCTGGTGGAGGACGTCCCCGGCGTCCTGACCCGCGTCGCCAGCCTTTTTGCGCGCCGCGCGTTCAACATCAACTCTTTGGCCGTCGGCCCCACCGAGGTTCAGGGCATGTCCCGGATCACCGTGGTGGTTGAAGCCGAGGGTGACCTGCTGGAGCAGGTCACCAAGCAACTGAACAAACTCATCAACGTGATCAAGATTGTTGAGTTGCTTCCCGAATCCTCCGTGCAGCGAGACCACATCCTGGTCAAGGTGCGGGCAGACGCTGCAACACGGCTGCAGGTAACCCAGGCAGCCGACCTGTTCAGGGCCTCGGTGGTGGATGTCTCAACGGACGCCCTGATCATCGAAGCCACCGGCACCGCCGAAAAGCTCACAGCACTCCTGTCAGTGCTTGAGCCGTTCGGGATTCGCGAAATCGTTCAGTCAGGAACCCTGGCCGTTGGCCGCGGAGCCAAATCCATGAGCGATAGAGCTCTCCGCAGCGCCTAAAACACGCCGCCGGTTTCACCCCAAGACCACAAGCTGGACTCCAGCACCAAAACACAGGAGAAAATCAAGTGACTGAGTTGTTCTACGACGACGATGCAGACCTTTCAATCATCCAGGGCCGTACCGTGGCCGTCATCGGCTACGGCAGCCAGGGTCACGCTCACGCGTTGAGCCTCCGCGACTCCGGCGTCGACGTCCGCGTGGGCCTCAAGGAAGGCTCGAAGTCACGTGCCAAGGCTGAGGCCGAGGGCCTGCGCGTCCTCAGCGTTGCCGACGCCACCGCCGAAGCTGACCTCATCATGGTGCTCACACCGGACCAGGTGCAGCGCCACGTCTACGCCGAGGACATCGCCCCCAACCTCCAGGCTGGCGACGCCCTGTTCTTCGGTCACGGCTTCAACATCCGCTACGGCTACATCAAGGCACCTGCCGACGTCGACGTCGCACTGGTTGCACCCAAGGGCCCCGGCCACATTGTGCGCCGCGAGTTTGAGGCAGGCCGAGGCGTCCCGGACCTGATTGCCGTCGAGCAGAACCCGTCGGGCAAGGCCCGTGAACTCGCGCTGTCCTACGCCAAGGCCATCGGCGGTACCCGCGCCGGAGTCATTGAGACCACTTTCACCGAGGAGACCGAAACCGATCTTTTCGGGGAGCAGGCTGTCCTCTGTGGTGGCGCATCGCAGCTCATCCAGTACGGTTTCGAAACCCTGACCGAGGCTGGCTATAAGCCGGAGGTTGCCTACTTTGAGGTACTGCACGAGCTGAAGCTGATCGTCGATCTGATGGTTGAGGGTGGGATCGCCAAGCAGCGCTGGAGCGTTTCCGATACTGCTGAGTACGGCGATTACGTCTCCGGGCCCCGCGTCATCGACCCCTCAGTGAAGGAGAACATGAAGGCGGTCCTCGCTGACATCCAGAACGGTGCCTTCGCCAAGCGTTTCATCGACGACCAGGACAACGGCGGCAAGGAATTCGCGGAGCTGCGTAAGAAGGGTGAGGACCACCCCATCGAGACCACAGGCCGCGAATTGCGGAAGCTCTTTTCCTGGATCAAGACCAACGACGATTACAACGAGGGCTCAGTAGCCCGCTAACAAAACGGCAACAAAGCGGCACGACAGGACTCGGCCAGGACGCTCCGGCGTCCTGGCCGAGTGCTGTGACGGCAGGAGCGGTGACGGCAAGGCGGGCCAACGAGCCGCCGAGTCACAAAGCGGACCCAAATGAGACGCCCATTTAGACTTGCCACACCGCTTCACATTCACCAACTCATACAGCACAGCAGCGAAGGATCACCCCCGTGACCAGTAAACCCGTCGTTCTCCTCGCCGAAGAACTGTCGCCAGCCACTGTAGAGGCACTCGGCCCCGACTTCGAGATCCGGCAAATCGACGGGTCAGATCGCGCCCAGCTGCTTGCAGCGATTGTCGACGCCGACGCCATCCTCGTGCGCTCGGCCACCCAGGTGGACGCCGAAGCCATCGCCGCGGCACCGAATCTGAAGGTGATCGCCCGCGCTGGCGTGGGCCTCGACAACGTCGATATCAAAGCCGCCACCCAGGCAGGCGTCATGGTGGTCAACGCGCCCACCTCCAACATCATCTCTGCCGCCGAACTGACCGTCGGCCACATTCTCAGTCTCGCCCGCCACATCCCGCAGGCCAGCGCCGCACTCAAGGGCGGCGAGTGGAAGCGTTCCAGGTACTCGGGTATCGAACTGTACGAGAAGAAGATCGGCATCATCGGCCTCGGCCGCATCGGCGCCCTCGTGGCGGCGCGCCTGCAGGGCTTCGACACCGAAATCCTCGCCTACGACCCGTACATCACGTCGGCCCGCGCCGCCCAGCTCGGCGTCCAGCTGGTCACCCTGGACGAGCTCCTCGAACAGTCCGATTTCATCACCATCCACATGCCGAAAACCCCCGAGACCCTCGGGATGCTCGGCGAGGCCGCCTTCAAGAAGATGAAGTCCTCGGCCTACGTGGTCAACGTGGCCCGCGGCGGTCTCGTGGACGAGGCAGCCTTGTTCACCGCGCTGCAGGCGAACGAGATCGCCGGCGCCGGCGTCGACGTTTTCGTCACCGAGCCCAGCACCGATCTGCCGTTCTTCACGCTCGACAACGTGGTGGTCACCCCGCACCTCGGCGCGTCCACTGACGAAGCGCAGGAAAAGGCGGGCGTTTCGGTTGCCAGGTCGGTGCGGCTCGCCCTCGCCGGGGAACTGGTGCCCGACGCCGTCAACGTCGCTGGCGGCGTGATCGCACCGGAGGTGCGCCCAGGTATCCCGTTGATCGAAAAGTTGGGCCGGATATTCACCGCGCTGACCCACGATTCGCTCACCCAGATCGAGGTCGAGGTCGCCGGCGAAATCGCCTCCCTGGATGTGAAGGCACTGGAACTTGCGGCCCTCAAGGGAGTCTTCACCGACATCGTCTCCGAGCAGGTCTCTTACGTGAACGCGCCGGTCCTCGCCGAGCAGCGCGGCATCATTACCCGCCTGGTCACCACCCCGGAATCGGAGGAGTACCGCAACGTGCTCACCATCCGCGGTGCCCTGTCCGACGGATCGCAGATTTCGGTGGCCGGGACGCTGACCGGCCCCAAGCAGATCGAGAAGCTGGTTGGCGTCAACGGCTACGACCTTGAGATCCCGATCAGTGAACATCTGCTGGTGCTCCTCTACCAGGATCGGCCCGGCGTGATCGGCACCCTCGGCCGGTTGCTGGGGGAGAAGGACATCAACATCGCAGGCATGCAGGTGGCCCGCAACACCGAGGGTGGCCAGGCCCTCTCCCTGCTCACCGTGGACAGCTCGGTGCCGCAGGACGTGCTCGACGCCCTCAAGGAAGCGATCGGCGCCACGGTGGCCCGCGAGGTGGACCTGCAGGGCTAGGTCTCGAAATGTTTCAGGGCCTCTCGCCGCGACAGCGGTGAGAGGCCCTTTTCCTTGTGCTGCACAAACGCCACCACCCAGTCGGCGTTCGTCTTGGCGTACTCCCTCAGCGCCCAACCAATCGCCTTGCGGATGAAGAACTCTCTGCCGTAGCGACTGTCGGAGAGGTTCGTCCCGACGACGTCGGCCAGCAGCTCAGGGTCGGTAGCAGCCTTGCTGGAGAGCTGGCACAGGATCGCTGTCCGGCGCACCCACAGGTGGTCGTCGCGGGCCCACGCCTGCATCAGCGGTGCCACGGTCTGCGGCGATTCCCGCAGGATCGGTCCCACACCGTGGCAGGCAATCACATCGACAAAGTCCCACCAGGCGCCCGTCTCCACCAGCTGCCGATACAGCGCCAGCGTCTGCTCGTCCTGATACCTGCCATACAGGCGGTCGGTCACTAGCGCGACCGCGGCGTATCGTTCCTCGCGAAAGGCGGCCCAGTCCCACAGTTGGCGGACCGCCCACTCCCACTGCGTCCGGTTAGCGAGCGGGTGCTCAGCGAACACCGACCGGCAGATGAGGTGGAGCGGCCGGGACGACACCCCCAGACAGGGCATCGCCGACTTCATGTAGGCCTGCATCCGGGGCGCCCTCGCCGGATCGGCCACCGCCCGGAGCCGGTCGCGCACGGCAGCGACCAGGTGCCTCGCTTCAGCGACCGCGGCAGGGGAGCCGTCGTCGTCGTGCTCCATGTCAGGGACCATGGCAGGGACGTTACCAGCGGGCCGCCCGGTCACGAAGCGACAACCGGGCCGAAAACAGGGTAATTTCTTTAGGTGACATCCACAGAGCAGCTGCCCCCGTATTACCTCACCACGGCGATCTCCTACCCCAACGGGATCCCGCACATCGGTCACGCCTACGAGGCGATCGCCACCGATGCGTTGGCCAGGTTCAAGCGCCTCGACGGCCATGACGTGATGTTCCTGACCGGTACCGATGAGCACGGCCTGAAGATGCAGCAGACCGCCGACCGGGAGGGCATTCCCGTCCGCGACCTGGCCACCCGCAACGCGCAGGCGTTTCAGGCCATGAACGACGACGTCGGCAGCTCCTACAACCGCTTCATCCGCACCACCGACGCGGACCACTACGAGGCTGCCGCCGCGATCTGGAAGCTGATGGAAGCCCGGGGAGACATTTACCTGGACAAATACGCCGGCTGGTACTCGGTGCGGGACGAGGCGTTCCACAACGAGGACGACACCGAGGTGCGCGACGACGGCGTGCGGTACGCCACCGAAACAGACACCGAGGTGACCTGGACCGAGGAGGAAAGCTACTTCTTCCGCCTGTCCGCCTACCAGGATAAACTCCTCGCGCTCTACTCCGACCAGCCCGAATTTGGGGCACCCCAGTCGCGGTTCAACGAGGTCATCAGCTTCGTCAAGCGCGGGCTGGAGGATTTGTCCATCAGCCGTACCACCTTCGGCTGGGGCGTCCCCGTCCCCGGCAACAAGGACCACGTCATGTACGTGTGGGTGGATGCGCTCACCAACTACCTCACCGGCGTCGGCTTCCCTGACACCGAGTCGGAGCGCTTCAAAAAGTACTGGCCGGCGGACGTCCACGTCATCGGCAAGGACATTTCGCGCTTCCACGCCATCTATTGGCCGGCGTTCCTGATGTCCGCCGGGCTTGAGCTGCCCAAGCGGATCATGATTCACGGGTTCCTGTTCAACAAGGGCGTCAAGATGTCCAAGTCACTGGGCAACACGATCGCGCCGAAGGAGTGGGTAAACCAGTACGGGCTCGACCAGGTGCGGTTCTTCCTGCTGCGTGAAGTGCCTTTCGGCGCAGACGGGTCCTACAGCCACGAGGCAATCGTCGGCCGGATGAACTCCGATCTGGCGAACAACCTCGGCAACCTCGCCCAGCGGTCGCTGTCGATGGTGGCCAAGAATTGCGACGCGCAGGTACCCGCTCCGTCGTCGTTGGCGCCAGCCGACGAGGAGATCCTGGCTCAGGCCAGCGGACTCCTCGAGGCGTCCCGCGCCGCGTTCGACCGGCAGGAATTCTCCCGCGCGCTCGAACTGACCTGGGGGGTGCTGGGCGACACCAACGCCTACTTCGCCGACCAGCAGCCCTGGGTGCTGCGCAAGACCGACCCCGAGCGGATGAACACAGTGCTGTACGTGACGCTCGAGGTGCTGCGAATCGTCTCGATCCTCGCGCAGCCGGTGATGCCCGACGGCGCCGCGCGGCTGCTGACCGCGCTGGGGCAGGGGACCGGGCCCAACGACGTCGCCCGCCAGTTCGTTGCGATCGCCACGCCGCTGGTGCCGGGCACGGCGCTCCCAGCGCCGTCCCCAATTTTCCCGAAGTACGAGGAGCCAGCGGAGGCCTAACCCCTTTCCGCCGAGACGTCAGATCTGGCGACTCAAAGCCTGTCTGAGTCGCCAGATCTCGCTGTTCGCGGCAGGTTAGTGGTCGCCGGTGAGGAACCGCTCGTGAGCCGTGACCCGCATGATGTGCGCCAGCTGTTGCTGCTGGGTGCGGGCCCGCTCGGTCAAGCGACGAAGTTGTTCGGCGTCCAGCGCGGTTGACCCGGTCTCGGTAAGGGCCTGAAGGGTTTCCCACATGCATTCCTTGCCCCGGACGGCGCTCTGGAGTGCTTCGAGCTCCAGTTGCGCACCGCTGCCCTTGTCCGAGCGGCGCAGGTTCAGGGGATTGATTCTGGTCAACTGCGCGCCAACCTGGGCGATGACCATCTTGACCTTACTCGGCGTGTAGCCGAGGGAACTCACGATCTGCGCCAGTTCCTCCCGGTCAGCTGAGATTTCCTTCACCAGCGAGGCGAAGGTCTGCTCGTGCTCGGTGCCCTCCCAGGATCCTTTGGCGGTGGCGAACAGCTTGACTCCCGACGCCGCGGCTACTAGATGGTCATCAAGGTAGGCCGATAGCCTGCTCGAGTCCGCCGGGTTCGAGTTGCTGCGGGGAGTTGAGGACTGATCCATGGTCTGACCTTTCGAGCGGAACCTGCGAAACGTAAAATCTTATCTTCGCAGGTTTCCCCCGGGGAGGTGCCCGGAGATTCCCCCGGGCACGTCCCAGGACATCCGGCGGGCTATCCGCCCGCCTAAACCGTTGCGAGCCCGTCCACCGGCGACAGCCGTGCGGCTCTGCGGGCGGGCAGCACCGACGCCAGCAGTGCCGCCAGCACGGCGACGGCAAGAACACCCCCCAGCTGCGCCCAGGGGACCGACGGCGTGACGGGGGCGATTGACCCGAGGGCCGATTGGGCGCCCAGCCATCCGTACATCACCCCGAGCAGACACCCGAAGGTTGCCGCCACCCCTGCGACGAGGACTGCCTCGACGGCCAGCATCCCGCGCAGCTGCGCCCGGGTGAGTCCCAGCGCCCGCAGCAGGGACGATTCACGGGTACGTTCGAGCACGGACAGGGACAGCGTGTTGGCGACACCGATCAGCGCGATCAGCACCGCCACGGCCAGTAGCGCGGTCACCACCAGCAGCAGCACGTCGATGATCTCGTTGAAGGACACCCGCTCCAACGCAGCGCCATTAACCTGGTACTCGGAGACGCCGAGTGCCTCAACAATGTCCGACCGAAGCCCGGTCACCCCACCCGCGTCCAGCGAGTCGTCGAGCTTGAGCCAGAGCACGCTGGTCTCGTCGCCCAGCGATTCCACCCCGGGCAGCTGCCCGTCGCCTAGCCGCTCGGCGGTGGCCTCGGTGATCGAGGGGAGGAAATCGCGTGACTGCACTTCCTGCACCGGCAGCGTGACCGGACCGTCGGAGCCCTGCAGGGTGACCTCGGTGAGCGCCGAGTCCTGTGCCATGAAAACCACGCCGTCCGCGAGCTCCACTTCATCGTTGCGGAGCACCAATTCCGCCTCCTCCGGAGCAAACCCGTAGACGGGTGTCTCGCCGGCAGCCTTATCGGTGACAGCCGCCACGGATAGCGTCATCACCGAGTCAACGCCGGCCAGCCGATCGAGGGTGTCAGCAGCGGTGGCGGCATTGTCGATGTTGCCAATGCCTTGAACTGCGAGGTCCACCGGATAGTTGGCGCCCAGTTCGCCCTCAAGCGCCGAACGGGAGGTTTGCGCTCCGGCCATCATCGTGGTCACCAGGGTCACCCCGACCAGCAGGGCGCTGGCAGTAGCCGTGGTGCGGGCGGGGTTGCGGACTGCGTTGATGGCGGCGAGCCGGCCGGGCACCCCCAGCGGGGCGGCCAGCTTCCCGACGGCGGTGACCAAGGCCGGGAAAAACAGGGAAGCGCACAGCAGTATCCCGACAAAGGAGAACACTCCACCCGGCAAGGCGATCAGCAGGTTCGCCGCCGCGGCGCCTACCCCCAGCAGACCGAAACCCAGGAGCACCAACACTCCTCCTACCATCAGCCGTGCCTTCCCCTTGCGGGTGGCGGTAGTGGTGTCGTCGGCCGGGCGCAGCGCCTCGAGCGGTGCAACGGCCGTCGCCGCACGCGCTGGTATGAACGCCGCTATCAGGGTCATCACCACACCCACGCCGAGGCCCACCAGCACTGACGACGGCGGGACGGCCAGGGTGGCAAACCCGGTACCCTCCTGGGCTGCTGCCACGCTCACCAGGGCAAACATGACCCCGGCGGCCAGCACGACACCGAGCGTCGAGGACACCAGCCCCACCACCGCAGCCTCGATCAGCACCGAGCTGCGGATCTGCCGCCGGGACGCCCCGATGCACCGCAGCAGCGCAAGATCCCGTGTCCGTTGCGCCACGAGCACCGAGAAGGTATTTGAGATCACCAGCCCGGTGACCAGGACGGCGACGACGGCGAACGCCAGCAGGATGATCGTCAAGTGGTCGGTTCCGCCGGACAACGCAGCCACATCTTCGGTGACCTGCTCGGCGCTGGTGCGTATCTCCGCCGTGATCCCGGCGGTGGTCAGTGCCGCGTTGGCATCGGCCCGGACGGTCGATGGATCGGCCGAGCCGTCGAGGGCGAGCTGGGCGGAGGTGGCCTGGGGTGGAGCGTCGCCGGGGGACGGAACACTGAGGGATTGCACCAGATCCGGCGTCGCGTACACGTGCGGCAGGCCGGAAAGGTACGGGTCGGCGGAATTTTCAGTGATCCCTGTGAGCGTCACGGCAACGGTCAGGGGAGCGGCTGCCTCGCCGTCCAGGGAGTAGAGGGACTGAGCCAGCGAATAGGTGTCGCCCACCGTCAGGTCCAGCTCGGACGCCGAGGACTGGTCAATACTGATTCCCGTCCGGTCGGTGGGCAGGCTGCCCTCCACGAGGGTCGACGTCTGAAGCTCCGCGGGAGCCGTGCTCAGCACAAACACATCGGCTGGACCCGAGGGGAGATCAAGTGCAGCGATGGTCCGTTGCTGGGCGTGGACCGTTATGACCCCGTCGACGCCGGCCAGCAGCTGTTCGGTGTCTGACGCCGGCAGTCCGGCGTCGGACATGGTGACCACCAGGTCAGCCTTCGCGTAGGTTGCGCCGACGCTTTCCTGGAGGCTTGCGTGGGTGGTGCCCGAGACCATGAGGGTGGCGGCGAGGAACCCGACGCCGAGCATCACTGCCAGCCCCACCGCAACAAATCGCCGGGTATGAAGGCGCAGCTGGGCGAGTGCAACCTGCAGCATGAGTTACGCTCCCAGTCCGGCGAGGGCCTGCGAGATGACGTCGGGGCTACTGCGCTCGAGCTGACCAGTTCGCCGTCGTTCATGAGCAGGACGCTGTCGGCGTAGGACGCGGCCACCGGATCGTGGGTGACCATGATGATGCTCTGCCCCATTTCCCGGGTGCTGCGGCGCAGGAGTGAGAGCACCTCGGCGCCCGAGCGGGAGTCAAGATTGCCGGTGGGTTCATCGCCGAACAGCACATCGGGGCGGGTCAGTAGGGCACGGGCCACCGCCACTCGCTGCTGCTGGCCACCGGATAGCTCGTGCGGGCGGTGCGTGAGCCGGTCGGTCAGCCCAAGGGTGGAGCAGATTTGGGTCAGCCAGTCCGTGTCGACTTTCCCACCGGCCAGCGCCACGGGAAGGGTGATGTTCTGTTCCGCGGTCAAGGTGGGAATGAGGTTGTACGCCTGGAAGACGAACCCGATCCGGTCCCGCCGTAACCGGGTGAGTTCGTTATCGGTGAGGCCAGTGATTTCCGTACCGCCGATCCGGACGCGCCCGGAGTCGGCGACATCCAATCCCGCCAGGCAGTGCATCAGTGTCGACTTCCCGGACCCGGAGGGACCCATGATCGCAGTGAACCGTGCCCGCTCGAAGGTGATGCTCACGTTTTTCAGGGCGCTTACCCGGGCATCCCCGCGACCGTAGGTCTTCGAGAGTAAATTGGCTACTGCGGCGGGGTGGGACGGGATGGACGACGTCGGCGTCGGATCGGCAAGATTGGCTGAAGTATTCATACCTCAACGCTAGGGACCTGCGGTCCACAGCGGATCAGCCTGCGGTGCGGTCTCCGCGGGTGGGTCACTCATCCCGCGGGATGAGCCTGCGCGGGCGCAAGGAGCCACCTACGGGTGTACAACTCCCGTTTCATAGGCGATCAGCACAGCCTGGACCCGGTCCCTGGCCTGCAGCTTCGCGAGGATGTGACCCACATGGGTTTTTACCGTCGCCTCCGACAGGTACAGATCCGCGGCGATTTCCGGATTCGACAGGCCCCGAGCGATGAGTTCAAATACTTCGCGTTCGCGCACCGTCAGAGACCTCACGGAGTCCGCGTTCTGGCCCGTCGCTGTCGCAGCGCGTCTCAGCATGGGCGCCACGTGGTCCAGGAGTCGGCGGGTGGTGGACGGCGCGATGACGGCGTCGCCCCGATACACGGTGCGGATCGCCTCCAACAGCTCCTCGGGCGGCGCATCCTTGAGGAGGAACCCGCTGGCACCCGCCTGGATCGCGGCCAGGGCATATTCATCCAGATCGAAGGTGGTCAGCACCACGATTCTGGGCCCAGTTTGCCCGGTGTTCGCCGGCAGGCTCGCCGCCGCCAGGATCCGGCGGGTCGCTTCGATGCCGTCCATCCCGGGCATCCGCACATCCATCAGCACCACGTCGGCGCTGGTCGCGTCCAGGGCAGCGACCGCCTCGGCGCCATTGCCAGCCTCGCAGACCACCTGCAGGTCTGGTTGAGAATTGATCAACATGGTGAAGCCGCTGCGAACCAGCCGCTGATCATCAACCAGAGCCACCCGGATGGTAGGAGAGGCAGGCGCGGGTTGAATGGACATAGGTTGGTCGGGCGCGGGGTTGGTGGGGACCGAGTTCTCGATCACCGAGGTATTGAACGCTGGATCGTTGAACACTGTCAAGCCTCCGTGTAGGGGATGAATGCGGTGATGCGGTACCCGCCACCGGCTGGGGCGACGGCGGTCAGCTCCCCATCGTAGAGTCTCAGCCGCTCCCGCATGCCCTTGATGCCCTGCCCGGCACCGGTCGACGCCGGATCGGCGCCAGCGCCGCGGCCGTCGTCGTCGATCGTCAGGTTCAGACCTTTTGGCGTCCACGCCAGCGCGACGACGGCGGACGCCGCAGGGCCCGCGTGTTTCAACACGTTGGTGAGGGATTCCTGTACCACCCGGTAGGCCGTCAGTTCGGCGCCGGCGGGGAGGTCCCGCCGGTTGGTGCCGTCCATCGTGTAGGTGGTGGTGAGACCGGCGTGCTGGACCGTTTCGATCAACGCAGGAATGTCACCCAATACCGGCAGCGGGCGGGTGGAGGCTTCCTCATCGGCGCGGAGAACGCCAAGGAGGCGCCGCATTTCGCGTAGCGAAGCCCTGCCGGTCTCGGCAATGGTGCCGAGCGTCGCCGGTGCCACTGTGGGGTCCTGCGCGCTTGCGTACCTGGCGCCGTCGGCCTGGGTGATGATGACCGACAGCGAATGGGCAACAATGTCATGCATTTCGCGCGCAATGTGGCTGCGTTCGTCAGCCGCTGCCAGATCCCGCTCCTGCTGGCCCTCCACCTCAAGACGGCGGGCACGGTCCTCAAGCGCCCGCAGGGTGAGCCGGCGGTTGCGTGCCAGGTCGCCGGAAGTCCAGGACAGCAGCACCATCGTCTGAACGAGGATAATCACAATCGCGTACAACGGGAGGAAGCCGACACCTACCTGAAGAGGGCTGATCCCAAAGTCGGCGCCGTAGCGGATCACGCCAGCAAAGCAGCCGGCCGAAGCGAGGGCAAGGCCCCCGAGGCTGGCCCACCGCGGAGCAAGGGCGGCCAAGGTATAAAGAGAGATGAGCACTGCAAACTGGGCTGGCATGGGCGGCAGACCAGTGACAAGCTGCAGCACCGAAACGCCAGCGATAGTCGCAGCGGCAGACACCGGGTGGGACCGCCGCCAGGCGAGGGGAATGGTCAGCGTGGCGGACACCAGGACGTGCGTCAGCAACGCGGAGCTGAGGAACAGTGGAACCACGAGGATCAGGAACAGCACCGCCATCAACACCAGGTCCACCCGGCCCGGGTGGGCGCGCAGCAAACGAGCGAGACGGTGGTGAAGGTCCATGAGGCTCAACTCTAGGCTGGCGTGGACTGGTGTACATCAGCCCGCAGGAGGAGAACGCTGTATTGTCTATTCAGCCAATCTCAGGAAGTGAGACCGATTGTCCATCATGTGACCCAAATCCCTAACCTGTTCGTATGAGCGAACTATCTTCAACAGTCCAGCTGGCCGTTATTCCGGGCGACGGCATCGGTCCTGAGGTGATCGCCGAAGCGGTGAAGGTGCTGCGCAGCGTCACCGCGGCCCTCGATACCACCTTTGCCCTGACCGAGTTCAAGCTCGGCGCTGAACACTGGCTCGAATCCGGTGTCACCCTGCCCGAGGAAACGCTGGACCAACTGCGCACGCATGACGCGATCCTCTTCGGTGCGGTCGGCGCCGCCCCGGGCGACACCCGGATCCCCTCCGGGCTCATTGAGCGCGAGATGCTGTTGAAGCTCAGGTTCTCGCTGGACCACTATGTGAACCTGCGCCCCTCCCGCCTCTACCCGGGCATTGCGAGCCCGCTCGCTTCCCCCGGCACCATCGATTTCGTCGTCGTCCGTGAGGGAACCGAAGGACCCTACGTCGGCAACGGTGGCACGCTCCGTGCGGGGACGCCCCACGAAATCGCCACCGAGGTCTCCCTCAACACCGCCCACGGTGTGGAGCGGGTCGTCCGGGACGCGTTCCGCCGGGCCAGTGACCGTCCGCGCCGGCACCTGACCCTCGTCCACAAACATAATGTGCTCGTGTACTCGGGCCACCTCTGGCGTCGGACGGTCGAGGCGGTTGCCGCCGAGTTCCCTGAGGTCACCCACGACTACCTGCACGTCGACGCCGCCATGATCTTCATGGTCACCGACCCGGCGCGATTCGACGTCATCGTCACCGACAACCTCTTCGGTGACATCATCACGGACCTCGCTGCGGCGATCACCGGGGGAATCGGGCTCGCCGCCTCGGGCAACCTCAACATGCACCGGACCGCTCCGTCCATGTTCGAACCGGTCCACGGGTCAGCTCCGGACATTGCCGGCCAGCAGAAAGCCGATCCGACGGCGGCCATCCTGTCGGTCGCGCTGCTGTTGCGTCATCTTGGCTTCGACAGCGCCGCCGCGCGGGTGGAGAGCGCGGTGGACGACGACGTCGCCTCCCGCACCGATGCCCGGCGAACCACAGCCCAAATCGGCGATGCGATCGCCGCCTTGGTGTCCTAAGCTGGTTAACCATGACAGCCACCGACCTGGAATTCAGCCAGCACCCGTCCGCCAACCCGAAATCCGACCAGCAGCGCGCCGAGATTCTCGCCGAGCCCGGGTTCGGTAACCACTTCACCGATCACACGGTTGTGGTCGATTTCACGGTGGACACCGCAGGCAACGGCGGCTGGGGTAACGCACGGCTCGAAGCCTATGGGCCTATCGCGCTCGACCCTGCGGCAGCGGTGTTGCATTACGGTCAGGAAATTTTTGAGGGCATGAAGGCCTACCGTCACGAGGATGGGTCGGTGTGGACGTTCAGGGCTGACCAGAACGCTGCCCGCTTGAACCGCTCGGCGGCACGGTTGGCCCTGCCTCAGCTCCCGGAGGGCATTTTCCTTGAGTCGTTGCGTCAGCTGGTGGCGGCGGACCAGAAGTGGATTCCTACCCGCGAGGGCGAAAGCTTGTACATTCGGCCGTTCATGATCGCCACCGAGGCGTTTCTCGGGGTGCGGCCAGCGCGTGAAGTGTCCTTCAGGGTCATCGCCTCACCGGCCGGCAACTACTTCGGCGGCGAACTGGCGCCAGTGGACATCTGGGTCTCCCGGAATTACGCCCGCGCTGGCCGGGGTGGCACCGGCAACGCCAAATGCGGTGGAAACTACGCCGCATCCCTCGCGGCGCAGCTTGAGGCCGAAGCCCAGGGCTGCAAGCAGGTCCTGTTCCTCGACCAGTTCAATGACAACGCCGTCGAGGAACTCGGCGGGATGAACGTGTTCTTCGTGTTCAAGGATGGTTCGCTGGTCACTCCGGCACTGTCGGGAACTATCCTTGAAGGTGTCACCAGATCCTCGGTGATCCAGCTGGGTAGGGATCGTGGACTCACGGTGACTGAGCGCAAAATCACCCTGGATGAATGGCGCGACGGTGTGGCGTCCGGCGACATCACTGAGGTGTTTGCCTGCGGCACCGCTGCGGTCATCACGCCGATCGGTCAGCTGAAGGATGGCACCGAAGTCATTGGTGCTCCCGACTCCAAGGCTGGCGAGGTGACCATGTCCATCAGGGAGCAGCTACTCGGCATCCAGACGGGCACCTCACCTGACACCCACGGCTGGTTGACCCGCCTGGTCTGACCCGAACTACCAGGAGACTTCTCCACACCCGGGGACGGCGACAGGGGCGTCGCCGTCCCCGGGATGGTTATGAGCCGAGAGGAAGCTTGGCACCGGACCGCAACAGGGTTGTGGTTTTTTCAACGGGCAGCGGCCGGCTGAAGTAATACCCCTGGCCGCCAACGCAGCCCATTTCCTGCAGCTTCAGCGCCTGTTCCTCGGTCTCGATGCCTTCGAAGACGGCTTCCAGACCGGCGGCGCGGATCAGCTGCAGGATGGCTGCGATAAACCCGAACTGGATCGACCCGGTGGACAGTTCACTGAGCAGGGACCGGTCCACCTTGACCATGCTGACCGGCAGTTTCCGCAGATAGCTGATTGACGAGTAGCCGGTGCCGAAGTCGTCGATTTCAATGCACACGCCAAGCTGTTTCAGGCTCAAGAGTGAGTAGGCTTCCACCTCGCCGCCGGTCACGAGGGCGGTCTCGGTGATTTCCAGTACCAACGCGGCGGGGGGAATGTCGAATCGTCGCAGCAGACCCCGCACGTAATCCACCAGGTCGAGCTGCTGCAGTTCGACGGCCGAGAGGTTCAGCCGAAGCTGGAAGTCGTCGTCGAGCTGTATCTCTGCGCGCCAGAGCGCATACTGCTGGATTGCCGAGGCCATCACCCAGCGGTCAAGTTCGATGACCGCACCGATCTCCTCCGCCAGCGGGATGAACTCGTCGGGCATGATGAAGCCCCGTGTCGGGTGGTTCCACCGGACCAGCGCCTCCAAACCGAGGACCCGACCGTCGCGCAGGTCCACCACCGGCTGGTAATTCAGGCTCAACTGGTCCGATTGAATGGCGTCCCTCAGCTCGGACGCAATCTGGCTGCGGAGCTGGCGCTGCAGCAGCATCACCGGTTCGAAGACCTTGATGGTGCTGCGGCCCTCGCGCTTGGCCGCATACATTGCGGTATCGGCATCGAGCAAGACACTTTCGGCGCTCTGCCGGCCGTCAGCGAGCCTGACGCCCATACTCGCACGGGAAAAGACGTGAAGTTCTTCAAGAGAGATCCGGTCGCCCAGTGCAGCCAGGGCTCGATTCGCAATTCTGAGGGCGATTTCCAGCGTTGCCTCGGGTACCAGAATGGCGAATTCGTCACCACCTAGCCGGGCAACAGTGTCGGAATCTCGCACCACTCCGAGGAGGCGGTGGGCGACCTCCTGCAAAACCCGGTCGCCGGCGTCGTGCCCGAAACTGTCGTTGACATCCTTGAAGGAGTCCAGGTCAAGGAGAATCAGCGCCGGCATGGTGGTCTCGCCATCGGCGTTCAGTTCAGCCTCAAGTTTGGCGAGCAGTGCAATCCTGTTGTCCAGGCCAGTCAGGGCATCGGTCATCGCCATAGTCCGCATGTCCTGATGCGCCTGATGGAGCATGGCCGTGCGGCTGGCAACGCGCTCCTCGAAGTCGCGGTGCACCAGTTCGAGTTCTTCGGCGAGCAGATTGAAGCCGGTAATGACGGCATCGACGTCGTCCCGTGCCGGGGAAGGTTCCATCCGGCTGCTCAAATCGCCCCGGGCGAGCTTCACAACCCCTTCGACCAACATGGCGAGTCGGGGATCAGCGTCCTGTTCAGGCATTGAAACAGCTACCCAACCAGGCCATCGCCTCGGACTCAGTGGTGAAGAAACGTGTGGGGCACGGTGGGGGGTCGCCGCCGAGGAGAAAATTGGCTAGCACGCGGTCCACGGAGGAGGTGCCCAGCACAGCGATCGCCGAAGAGGATCGTGAGCCCGTGAAGACGGCCCGTGCATCGCGGCTGATCGAGCCAACCCCGGAGATCTCCAGCAGCACTGGCCGAAGGCTGCCGTTGGCGAGAGCACGCGCCCGTTCGGCATGAGCCTCGGCGATCTCACCCGTGATCTCCACGCCCCGTGGCATGACAAGCCGGATGACGTCAGTCGGGTGATCTTCGCCCGCCTGGTCATTCGGTGTAATTATTGCCGACATGATCCCTTTCACTGCGCCTGCGACTGCTTTTCAACCCGGTGGGTAGTGCACGAACCGCTACCGCGAGGAAATGCGACGGCGACGGTCGTTTGATCCTCTGAGGTCACGGTTGAGGCGGCGATCTCCGTGGTACAGGATGGAGGACCAATCCGCTTCTTCTGGTGTCTTTTCGATGACCGGCGACTTCGTTTCGCGCTTCGTGCGGGGCGGAACATAGAGCCAGTTGAGGACCCCGAGCACCATGTCCACAACTGAATTGTTTACCCCAATGTAGGCGCGAATGGCGCCGGCCGCCAGCACCGCGTTCAGCCCGGCAAACGCGGCGTTGCCCCAGTTCCCCTGCATGGCGTCGCGCCACAGGGTCAGAACGGAGAACGCGACGATGACGTAGGGAATGAACACGTAGAGGGCAGGGGCGGCGGTACGGTCCTTGACCTTCGGGGTGCGCACGAAGGGAATCTTCTCGCCGGTGAACGCCTGCTGGATGGACTTCAGCACACCGGCGAGGTTCACCGGCAGCAGGACAATGTTGAAACCGTAGATCCTGAAGATGTCGCTGAAGCGGTGTCCGCAGTCGCGGAGGTCGCTGCCCATGGCGAGGAAATAGGGCAGAGCGGTCATAAAGACCAACGGGCTGAGAAGCCTGCTGTCGTACGGGTAGCCCAGCAGGAACATCAGCCCGAAGCTGGCCCATGCGATGGACGCCATGTAGTTCACCCGAAGCAGTACCTCGCGCACCAGAATCCGGTCGCGGCGGTAGCGTCGATCCTGGAGCTGGTTCCACAGTTTCGGCAGGATTAGAAGTCCGCCGTTCGCCCAGCGACGACGCTGAACCACCAGGGAGCCAAAGTCCGGGGGAGTGGCGCTGTAGCTAAGACGCTCAGGATAGTTCACGAGGGTCCAGCCGTGGGCGCCCAGGTCGACGCTCGACTCGGTGTCCTCGATGACCGTCCGGTCCTGGATGTAGGTGTGGATCTCGAATCCGCCCACATCCTCAACCTCGAGGATGTCCATCAGGGCTTCCTTGCGTATTACTGCGTTCGCTCCCACCCAGAAGGTGGCGCCGTAATAGGTCATGCCCTGATGCAGGATGTGCTGGATGTCGGTGGTGGCGCCGGCTACCCGTTCAATACGGGTCGGTGCCCCGCGGAAGGAGGAGTACGGGGTCTGCGTGACGGCGACCCGTTCATTTCCCGGCGATTCCAGAAGGTAGACAAGGCGGAGGCAGTAGTCACGCAGAAGCAGCGAATCGGCGTCGAGAGTCAACAGGTAGGTGGAGTCGGGGACGTCAAGGTCCACCTGGGCAGGGCCCTCGGCAGGCCGCAGGATGGTGCCGTTGGGGGACTCCTCGCGATGCCATCGCTTCCCCATCAGGGAGATGTAGGAGTTGAGGTTCATTGCCTTATTGGCCTCATGGGAAAGCGAGGCGAACATCTTCCGTTCAAACGTCTCAAGGCGAGCGGTGAAGATCCGGCACAGCCTGAAGTACAGCTCGGTCACCCGGTCCTCGTTGGGTTGCTCGCCCTGCGCGCGGGCAGCGGTGAGTCCCAGCACCGTCAGCCGAAGCTCCCGGGCGAGACCCATCAGCACCAGGTCGACGAAGAACTCATCGACGTGGTCCTCGACCCGCTCCGCCGCTGCCATGTCTTCAAGCCAGGCGGCGGCCGCGATGTACTCGTTGGTGAGGACTTCCAGTTCGTCGACACCGGGTGGCACCGGCGCGGTGACACGCTCACGATAGCTGATGAGCGCATCGTTGAAACGGGTTGATGGATCGAGCAGCTGCGACTCGATGTCTTCGGAGAGCTCACGGGTGGTTTTCAGGCGTGCTGCAACTGCGGGATCAGTGGGGAACGGGGGATCGTCGAGGAGCAGGACCACCCGGAGGTCAGGAAATTCCTGAAGGGCCGCGGACCAGAGGGTGGCACGCACCACCTGTGGTTCTTCGGCGTAGGAGGGTACCAGGACGGTGATGCCGTCGTCGTAATGCGCGAAGTGGCGGTCCAGCTCACCCCGCGGCACGCGTTTGTGATCCCGGAACCGGTACAGCGCACCCTGGCGTGCCACCAGATACAGCAGGGCGGAAAAGGTAAGGAACGTGACCACGATCAGGTAGGACACCGCTTCGAGCTGGAAGCGGAATCCCGCAGCCGGGTTATCGACGAGCTGCCGCAGGATCGTTGAAACGACGTACGATGCCCAGCCCACCATGGTTGCGACAATCGCCAGCCGGCCGAGTGCTATCTTCCGGCGGGATGGGGTGGGGTGGACTATCGAGAGGGGCTCGGAACGCTTCTCGGCACCCCACTGGCGTTTGCGCGCGCCCGGACCGTTTTCCTTCGTCTGCTCATCAGTCGCTGCGGTCACTTTGTGATCCTTCATCTCGCTCCCCAGCGACTCGATTGCAGGATCGATCCCTGCTGCTCCCTGCGCAGACGGCACTTGCCGACCACCCGACGGGCGGGGTTCTTCTGCGTTCATTTGGCGGCTCCGCGCAACGGCGGTGAACCGGGTGCATCCGTTATCTGACCGTGCAACAGTAGCACTCGGCAGTGGGACTTATCGTGGTCGGGTAACATGACAGTTTACCGTTCAAGTTTCCCCTCGATCGGCGGGGGGCACGATTCGTGGGGGCACTCATTGGCAAGGCACTTTCCGGGCCGGAAACTTTCGTTCGTTCGTCTTGTTCTGGTGATAGGTGTTTTCGTCGCCGTGGTCGCGGCATCGTTCTCCGGGTGGAACCGTTTTGAGGATGCGAGGGCCGCCGAGAACAGTGGTTCCTGGTTCGCTGGCTACGTCGATGCAACAGCCACCCCCTTCTACGCCTTCGAACGCCCACAGACTGAAGAGGGCGGCAGCGTGGTGTTGTCCTTCATCGTGGCTGATCCTGAAAGCCCCTGCGAGCCCTCCTGGGGTGCCGCCTACACCTTTGACGAAGCCGAATCCACCATGGACCTGGATCGCCGGATCGCCCGCCTGATTCAAAGCGGCGGAGAAGTTGCGGTCTCCTTTGGTGGCCTGCTCAACGACGAGCTTGCTACTTCGTGCACCGATGTCGATGACCTGAAGGACGCGTACGGCTCCGTGGTTGAGCGGTACAACCTCACCACCATCGATCTGGACGTGGAAGGTGAGAACCTGCTCGACACGGCCGCTGGAGAGCGTCGGGCCGAGGCCCTCGCCCTGCTGCAGGAAGAACGCCTCGCCGACGACGAACCGTTGAACGTCTGGCTGACGCTGCCGGTCGCGCCATCAGGACTCACCGAACCGGGCACCACAGCTGTGACCCAGATGCTCGAAGGCGGAGTTGACCTCGCCGGGGTGAACATTATGACCATGGACTTCGGTGGAAGCCGGCCGGAAACCATGAGCATGCTCGACGCGTCGATCACAGCCGCCGAGGCCACCCACGCGCAACTTTCCACCCTGTATGGCCGGGCCGACATGCCGCTCGGTCCCCAGGCGCTCTGGACCAAACTCGGGGTCACCCCCATGATCGGCCAGAACGACGTCGTCGGTGAGGTGTTCTCCCTCGAACACGCTGCCGGTCTTAACGCCTTCGCGGTCGAACGCGGAATTGGCAGAATGTCTATGTGGTCGTTGAACCGCGACGCCACCTGCAGCGACAACTACGCCGATGTCTCAGTCGTATCAGTGGGCTGCAGCGGTATCGATCAGGATGGTCAGAGCTTCGCGCAGATCCTCGGCCAGAAGTTCGAGGGAAGCGCCGGGAGTATTGCCACCACGTCGGCGTCGCCGGAGCCGACGTCGGAACTTGTGGAAGATGACCCCAAGACCAGCCCGTATCCCATCTGGTCCGAGGATGCCACCTACGTGGCGGAGCAGCGCGTGGTGTGGCACGGTAACGTGTACGTCGCCAAGTGGTGGAATGAAGAGGCTACCCCTGACAACCCGGTGCTGCAGGCTGACGAGACGCCGTGGACTCTGATCGGGCCGGTTCTTCCGGGTGAAGCGCCGGTCACGGCACCCACCATTCCTGCAGGAACCATTGACGAATGGGATCCGGAACAGGTGTACGAGAGCGGTGACCGCGTTCAGCTCGACGATCACGTGTTCGAATGTAAGTGGTGGAGCCAGGGCGACAGCCCTGAAGCCGCACTGCAGGGCTCGGCCGGATCGCCGTGGAACCGGCTGACCAACGACGACGTCGTCAAGCTACTGGAAGGTCTTGAGGACGCGGACACCCCGACTCCAACGCCGTTGGCGAAGCCGAGTGCCACCGCGAAGCCGAGCGCTACTGCTAGTGCCACCGCGAAGCCCACGGCTGACAAGGACTCCTGAGGCTAGGCGGCCGTGACCGGCGGTAAGCCGGGCTTACTGCGAACTTTCCTGCGGCTGCATCAGGGATTCGATCAGCTTGCCCACGTGAGCGGCGCGGTCCTGAGCTCCTGACTGAACGAAAAACGTCTTGGCGGAATCGAGGTAGCTCATGGCTTCGAAATCCTCGCCACGTCCGGCGAGTGAGCGTCCAAGCAACAGATACGCTTCGCCGGCGGTCTGCGAGGCAAGCATGGTGGCGTCGGCGCAGATCGGTTTGAGACGCTTGACTGCTGCGTTGAGCTGGCCGGTCAGGACCAACCAGTGGGCCCGCGTCAGGGACAGCTCCAGCTGATCACGTTCGTTTCCCCCGACGATAGAGCTGGCGGTCTCTGCCCGCTCGATGCATTCGAGGGTTTCAGCGTCCACGACGCCTGCCGCCAATCTGAGCGCAGCAGATGCACGGTTGAACCGTGCCCAGAGGTCAAGGTCATTGTTAGGGGAGAGACTCACGGCGGCCAAGGAGTGATATTTGGTGCCGTTGGCAACCTCGTGGCGCATGAACGCTACGTTGCCGATCGTCCAGTGAGCCTTACCCGCGGTCTGTGAGCGCGTTTCGGTGGTCAGCAATACTGATAGGGCGAGGCATTGCGCCCAGGCTTCGTCCAATCGGTCGCTTTCGGCGAGCGATGCAATCAGCGCCTGGTGTGCTTCAACCCGGAGCTCGGGAGCATCGATGGCATCGGCATCGGCAGCGACATCGACTGCTGCAGTAGCCTGTCGTACTGCTTCGGGGAGTTGGCCCAGCCCTTGCAGCCCGACGGCAAGCAGAGTAAGAACCCGGACCGCCAGGGACGGTGACTGGCTGGTCAGTGAATGATCCCGCAGTTGCTGAGCTACTTTGACCGACTCTTCGACTGCCCCTTCTTCCCGCAGACACTCAGCCTGCAGGAATGCCATGTTCCACCAGGCAACCTCATTGTCATCGTCGAGCGCCAGATCAACCGCCTGCCCCGCAATGACGCGCGCTCGCTCGTAATCGCGCTGGCTCCACGCCTCCCTCGCCCGCAGCTCATATAACAGCTGGTCGCCGGGTTGGTTTATCGCCATGGGTGGTAGCCCCTTCGTGCGGTTCTTAGTGGACCTCGGGTGGTGCTAACGGAGTCTCCCGAGTGAAGGTGAGACTCCATGATTTGAGTTTAGGGGATATTGGGCGGGTATTGCTTCCGAAAGTCCATCTTTTCAAACGCTTGGTTTTCTGTATATCGTTCGTATACTAATAAAACTGCGTGAGGTTCGGTGTCTCACGCTTTCTCGCACAAGCAAAGGACTCTCGTATGAAAAGATTATTTGCCTCTCTCCTGGTTGTATCCGTGCTGACGATCGGCGGAGTCTCCACAGCGACTGCTGCTGACGCGGCGACCGGGTTCCAAAGCTCCACGACCATTTCCAAAATTGGAAACTGGCCTCACTAGTCACCTTCTGAGTAACCGACACTTCGTTTCTCGTTGATCCGACTGTCTGGCTGGATGGCCGTGAACTTGCCCGCTGGGGACAAGGTTCACGGCCATTCGCATCTCCGGGCCTCGCCCCGATTCCCAGGCAGGACCCGGGCCGCGGTAACGTGTGATCCATGCGTATAGCCCGATTTGTCGTTGACAGTGACCCAGCATTCGGAGTGGTTGAGGGGGAGGATGGGCAGGAGGAGATTGCGGTCATGGCCGGCGATCCCTTCTACTCAGGCGTACAGCTCACCGGAGTTCGCCACCAACTGGCCGACGTCCGACTCCTGGCTCCGGTCATCCCGCGCAGCAAAATTGTCGGCATCGGCCGCAATTACGCCGATCACGCCAGGGAACTGGGCAACGAGGTGCCACCAGCACCCCTCATGTTCTTCAAACCCAACACGTCGGTCATCGGCCCCGGCGACCCCATAGTGCTTCCAGCATTCTCGGATGAGATCTCCTTTGAGTCCGAACTCGCCGTCGTCATTGGTCGGATCTGCAAGGACGTTCCCCTCGATCGCGTGGACGAAGTGGTTTTCGGTTACACCTGCGCCAACGACCTCACTGCCCGCGACGCCCAGAAAACCGATAACCAGTGGGCGCGCGCCAAAGGCTTCGATACCTCCTGCCCGGTGGGCCCATGGATCGAGACGGACCTCGATACCGAGAATCTGCGTGTTCTGGGAAGGCTCGACGGCGAGCTGAAGCAGGACGGGTCGACCAGCCAGATGATCTGGGGTGTCAGAGAGCTGGTGTCCTACGTATCCCAGGCCTTCACGCTGCTCCCGGGAGACCTCATCCTGACCGGTACGCCGGCCGGAGTAGGCCTGATCAGCGAAGGCGAAAGCTACGAAGTAGAGATCGAAGGCATCGGACGCCTGTCGAACCCGGCGCGTCGCTAATCATGCGGCGGGTACCACGGGGGCCCGTGCGGAAAGGTAGTCCGAGCGCTGAACGCCGTCGGCTTGGCCGATACATTGCGGTCGCAGCCTGCGGCATCCCGTTGGTTTCGGCGCGGGCTGCCTCCTTGAGCGGTGCGCCCCAGATATGGGTGGCGGCACTCGCAGCCCTGGGATTTGGCGCGGCCGCTGTTCTGCCGCTGCGGTATTTCCGACCGAAAACCCGGGTCCGTACCCAGGTCCTGGTTGGGCTGGCCGTCGCAACGCTCATCTTCGCCGCCTGGTGGTACTTTGCGGCTCCGCTCGGGGTCGGGGCCCTCGCCCCGTAGCGTCTCCGGGGCTCCCAACTCCTCGCTCCGCTCGGGGTCGGGGCCCTCGCCCCGTAGCGTCTCCGGGGCTCCCAACTCCTCGCTCCGCTCGGGGTCGGGGCCCTCGCCCCGTAGACTTAGGACCATCATGACTAATGCTGCTGAGATCCCCCTCGTCACCGATCAGACCCCCGTTCGTGTGCGGTTTTGCCCCTCGCCGACCGGTACCCCGCACGTCGGCCTGATCCGCACCGCGTTGTTCAACTGGGCCTACGCCCGGCACACGGGCGGCACCATGGTGTTCAGGATTGAAGACACTGACGCGGCACGCGACAGCGAGGAGAGCTACACCCAGCTCCTTGATGCGTTGAAGTGGCTGGGCATTGACTGGGACGAAGGCGTGGAAGTGGGCGGACCCCACGCTCCCTACCGCCAGTCCCAGCGCGGCGAGCTGTATCAGGACGTGATCGCTAAATTGCGGACCGCCGGCCACCTTTACGAGTCCTTCTCCACCCCCGAGGAGGTAGAGGAACGCCACCACGCCGCGGACCGGGATGTGAAGCTCGGCTACGACAACTACGACCGCACCCTCACGCAGGACCAGCAGGAAGCCTTCCGCAGCGAAGGCCGCGCCGCCGTGCTGCGGCTGCGGATGCCCGACGACGACATCACCTTCACCGACCTGGTGCGGGGAGAGATCACCTTCCGCGCCGGCAGCATCCCCGACTTCGCGGTGGTCCGTGCCAACGGCGCCCCCCTCTACACGCTGGTCAACCCGGTGGACGACGCCCTGATGGGAATCACCCACGTGCTGAGGGGCGAAGACCTCCTCTCCTCCACACCCCGCCAGATTGCGCTGTACCGCGCACTGATCGACATTGGCGTGGCCAGCTACATGCCACTGTTTGGTCATCTGCCATATGTCATGGGCCAGGGCAACAAGAAACTTTCCAAACGGGATCCCGAATCCAACCTCTTCCTTCACCGGGAGCGAGGCTTCATTCCCGAAGGCCTGCTGAACTATTTGTCGCTGCTGGGCTGGAGCCTGTCCGCCGATGAGGACATCTTCACTGTCGACACCCTGGTCGAGAAGTTCGATGTCCACGACGTGCTGGGCAACCCTGCCCGGTTCGACTTGAAGAAAGCCGAAGCGATCAACGGAACCCACGTCCGTCTGCTGGAGCCCGAAGACTTCCGCCAGCGGATCATTCCGTATCTGCAGGGGGCTGGACTGGTTGGCGAGACCTTGACCGAGCGGGACCACCGGATCCTCGCCGAGGCCGCCCCGCTGATTCAGGAACGGATCACCCTCCTCGGCGAAGCGCCGGACATGCTGGGCTTTCTCTTCACCGACGACGCCGGTATCGAGATTGCCGACGACGCCCGCAAGGGCCTCCCAGCCAACGTGGGTGAAGTGCTCGACGCTGCCCACGCAGCACTGCAGCCGCTCGAAGAGTGGACCACCGAGAATATCCAGAACGCCCTCCGACAGGCACTGGTCGAAGAACTGGGCATGAAGCCGCGGCTTGCCTTCGGCCCGGTTCGGACCGCCGTCTCCGGCAAGCGGATTTCGCCGCCACTTTTCGAATCGATGGTCATCCTGGGTAAGGACTCGTCGCTGGCCCGGATCAGCGCGTTCCGCAGCACGGCCGCCTGAGCGTGGACAATCTCCCGGAGATCGCCGGGGTGTTATTCGATATAGACGACACGCTGGTGGATCTGGAAACCGCGATGGGCAGGACCCTGCACCACCTTGGCTCCGATACCTTGACGCACCTCAGCAACGCGGACTGGACCGAGTACAAGCGGCTCTATATCCACGACCCGTTGGGCTCGTATGACCGGTTCCTCGCCGGTGAGCTCACCTTCACCGAGCAACGGCTGCGTCGGGCGAAGCACGCTCAGG
The DNA here is from genome assembly GCF_054511155.1 of Arthrobacter glycogeni. Taxonomy (NCBI): domain Bacteria; kingdom Bacillati; phylum Actinomycetota; class Actinomycetes; order Micrococcales; family Micrococcaceae; genus Arthrobacter; species Arthrobacter glycogeni. The sequence continues at coordinate 29,616 of NZ_JBTNDE010000008.1, forward strand.
CGGCCTTCGTCGAGGAACCGCTGGAAGGCGAAGCGGCCCGGCGCTGGAACACTGCCTATGAGGCGACGCTACCGTTGCACTTCGAGCCGTATGACGACGTCGTTCCGCTCCTCGACGCGCTGGACGCGGCAGGCGTGCCCTATGGGGCGGTCAGCAATAACGTTTACGATTATCAACGCGTCAAACTCGACCGCTCAGGACTGTCCCGGTTCGACGTCCTCGTCGGGATCGACACGGTTGGCGCAGCGAAGCCTGCTCCGGCGATCTATTGGGAGGGCGCCCGGCAACTCGGCACCCCGCCGGAGCGCACCCTGTATGTAGGGGACAACAGGGTTGTCGACGCCGAGGGTGCCGACGCCGCAGGGCTAATCGGGGTCTGGCTGGATCGGCGTGCTGCCGGACCGGCCGACTTTACCGGTCGCCGGGTCACGTCGTTGGCAGGCGTTTTGCAGTTCCTGCCGGATGTCCGGTAAAGTGATCTCTCGGCGCAGAGCGGTTTGAAGCGGCCTGGATGCTCCGTCTGGAGCAGTCCGGGATGTGCCATTGGGGTATGGTGTAATTGGCAACACACTGGTTTCTGGTACCAACATTCTAGGTTCGAGTCCTGGTACCCCAGCGTTGGATGTGGGCAATTTGGCCGCATTTAGCAGATGTGAAATAATCATCTAGCTCGTTTGGCGCAAGCCGGACAGCACACAGTACTGGCCCCATCGTATAGCGGCCTAGTACGCTGCCCTCTCACGGCGGTAACGCGGGTTCGAATCCCGCTGGGGTCACCATTACCCCCGGAGCCTCACAGGTTCCGGGGGTTTTTCTTTGCCTACCGCAGACTCAGCAGGGCGTACGGCAGAATGGAGTGGTGACCGACACCCTTCCCGCCGCCCAGCCGCTTCTGGCAACGCTGCGCCAGACCGGGGAGGCCCTGAGGGGGCTGTCCTTCCCCCTTGCCGTCCACGGGTCCGACGACGCACAGCTCACCGCGGCGGCCGTGGCAGCCCAGCTGGAGGACTACGTCGTTCCCCGGCTCCTCAGCCTCGATGCACCGCTGCTCGCCGTCGTCGGCGGATCCACCGGTGCCGGAAAGTCGACCCTGGTCAATGCCGTGGTGGGGCACCCTGTCACCCGTTCGGGCGCCATCCGCCCCACCACACGGCAACCGGTGCTGTTACACCACCCGGCCGATGGCCACTGGTTTGCCGACCAACGCATCCTCCCCACCCTGAGCCGGGTTCATGCTGTCGACGCCGGCAGCGCTGAACAAGTCGCGGGGCAGCCTGCCGGCGCCGGTACTCCCGGCGCCGCAGCTCCGGGCGCCGGTACTCCGGGCGCGGGCACCCTCCTGCTGCGACCCGACGCCATGATCCCGCGGGGTCTGGCACTGCTGGACGCCCCTGACCTCGACTCCATTGCCGACGAGAACCGGCGGCTCTCCGGGCAGCTCCTCGCCGCCGCCGACCTCTGGGTCTTCGTCACCACCGCCAACCGCTACGCCGACGCAGTGCCGTGGACGTTGCTGGCCGACGCCGCAGCGCGGGACATCCTGCTCGCAGTGGTCCTGGATCGGGTTCCCGCAGGGGTCGAGGAGGAGGTGCGCAGTGACCTGCACACACTGCTCGCCGCCGCCGACCTGGGCCATGCACCGATCTTCATCGTTCCGGAGCTTCCTCTGGATTCCCAGGGCATGCTCCCGGCCGATGCGGCAGACCCGATCCGCCGGTGGCTGCAGGCTCTGGCCGTCGACGCGTCGGGACGCCAGGAAATTGCCCGCCGGACCCTCTACGGCGCTGTCAGAGCGGTCGCGGGCCGGGTTCACGCCGCAGCCGATGCCCAGGATAACCAGCACGCCGAGTACCTGCGCCTGCAGGTCGCGGCGACCCGCGCCTACGACGACGCCCTGAAGGGAATCCACGAATCCACTCAGGACGGAACGCTACTCCGCGGGGAGGTGCTGGCCCGGTGGCAGGACTTTGTCGGCACCGGCGAGTTCATGAGGGGACTCGAATCGAGGGTCGGCAGGGCGAGGGATGTAATTGGCTCGTTCTTCACCGGCCGGCCGACGCGGGCCATCACCGTTGAAACCGCCATCGAAACCGGGCTCCACGCAGTCATGGTTGAACAGGCGGCGCAGGCGGCAGAGAAAACCGAGCATGCCTGGCGGGACGGCGACGCAGGCCGGGACCTGCTCGCCGGACTACCCCCACGGGGTGACTTCTCGGCTGAGGCTGCACGGGAAATCCGGGCCTGGCAGAAAGACCTGCTGGACCTGGTCAGCGCCGAGGGCGCCAACAAACGGTTCACCGCGAGGATGCTCTCCTTCGGTGTGAACGGCGTCGCGGTCGCCCTCATGGTCGTGGTGTTCGCCTCCACCGCCGGGCTGACCGGACTGGAGATCGGCGTCGCCGGAGGATCGGCCGTCGTCGGGCAGAAGCTGCTGGAAGCGGTCTTTGGCGACGATGCGGTACGCCGCCTCGCCAAGACGGCGCGGGAGAATTTGCGGCACCGGTGCGAGTCGTTGCTCAGCGCGGAACAGCAGCGTTACCAGGCGCTCCTGGAGCCGGCAGCCCGGCAGCTCCCGGCCGAGGCGCTTCGCTCCTACGCCCGGAAGCTCCAGTCACACGGATCAGCCGACCCCGTCGAGCGTGTCGTGAACGACGACGTGCATGACGACGAGAACGCCGACGAGAACGACGACGACAGGCATGACCAATGAGCCGGCATAAGGGTAGGCAGGCCGAATCGGCGGTGCAGAGCCAGCTCGAAGCCCTGGACACGGCCCGCGAGCTGGCCACCGGGCGCCTGCCCGAGGGAGACCTGCAAGCTGCCTACGACGTACTCGATCGGGCCAGCACGCGCCGGTCGCTGTCAGACGCCCATACGGTTGTCGGGATCTTCGGTCCCACTGGCAGCGGCAAGTCCTCGCTGCTCAACGCGCTGACCGGGACCGACGTCGCACGGGTCGCCGCACGCCGCCCCACTACCTCCGAACCGCTCGCCGTCCTCTGGCAGAGCGACGGCAGCGGACCGCTGCTCGACTGGCTGCAGGTGGCCCAGCGCCACGAGCTCCCCGATGACTCCCGGCTGGCGTTCGGCGGACGGTCATCGGCCGACGACGGCGGCGGGCTGATCCTGCTGGATCTCCCTGACTTTGACTCCACCGCTACTAGCCACCGCGAGGTCGTGGAGCGCCTGGCCGGGCAGGTCGACGTCCTGCTCTGGGTAGTCGATCCGCAGAAGTACGCCGATGCAGCACTCCACCACGGGTTCCTCCGGGGGATGTCCGCCCACGGGGCGGTTACAGTGGTGGCGCTCAACCAGACCGACCGCCTGGTCGGGGACGAAGTGGACCAGGTGACGGCCTCACTGCGGGGCATCCTCGCCGCCGAGGGACTCGGTTCCGTGGGGGTCCACCCGGTCTCCGCGGTGACCGGCGCCGGGCTGGACAAGCTGGTGAGGGAAATCGGGCTGACAGTGAAACGCCGGCAAGCCGCGACCGCGCGCCTTACCGCTGATGTCACGGCAACTGCCACCCGGCTGGCCGGTCAGGCAGGACCCACCGACGCCACGCTGCCGTCCAAGGCCGCACGGTCGCGGCTGGTGGATCGGCTGGCTGGGGCGGTCGGCACCGAAACGGTGGTCGATGCGGTAGTCGGGTCCTATCGCCGGGATGCCCACGCCGTCACGGGCTGGCCCGTGACCCGCTGGCTCGGAAAGCTCCGCCCGGATCCGCTGCGCCGCCTGAACCTGCGCCGCTCCGAGGTGGACGCTGCAGTCAGCCGAACCTCGCTTCCGACGCCGGGCCCCGCTCAGCGTGCCGCCATGGATGGTGCGTTGCGCGACTACGCCGACACTGCTACCGAGACGGTGACCGGACCCTGGCGGGATCAGATCCGTTCCGCCGCCCAGGGGTCAGCCGAATCGCTGGCTGACGGGCTGGATCAGGCCATCGCGCAGACCGACCTGCGCTGGGGGAGGCGCTCATGGTGGTGGCCCGTAATTGGAGTGCTGCAATGGGCGCTCTTCGCCGCTGCAGTCGCAGGGCTGGCCTGGCTCGGTGTGTTGGCAGCGCTGGGTTTCCTCCAGCTCCCAGCGCCGGAGACCCCGCTGCTCGAAGGTTTTCCCCTGCCCACGTTGCTGGCCATTGGGGGAGCGGTACTCGGTGTCGCACTGGCGGTGCTGTCGTCGGTCGCCGCGCGATTCTCGGCAGCGTCGCGTGGGCGCCGGGCACGACGCCAGCTTCACACCGCGGTGACTGAAGTTGCCGTGCGGGACGTGGTCACCCCGGTGGCGGCCGAGATCACCAGGTACAACGGATTCCGGAAGGCTGTGGCGGCGGCACGCGGCAGCGGCTAGCGGATAGGGGAGGAAAACGGGCATCGGTGGGCAACCTTTCCCTCGCGGATGTCTGGGTTGACCCGGCCTGTTGGAGTTGCTCACCGAAATGGCCCTCCCGACGGCGAACTAACCGGCTGCCGGCATGTCAGGGCGGCGCGTCGTGGTCCAGACCCTCGATCAGCTGCCGAGCGCCGCAAGGACCTTGTGCAAGGTGCGCAGGTTCCGGGTGGTGGTCGAGTTCTTGAACCGCGGCTTGGCCGTCAGCTTGCTCAGCGGGGACTCGAGGGTCCCGCCGCGTGGGGCCAGCCAGGCGGCTGCCTCCGGTCCGAGCACAGTCAGGCCCGGTTCCAGATCCGCCGCGGCGTGAACCAGATCGGCGAGCGCGTCCGGGGCCGAGAACAGTGTGAGGTAGCTGTGGGTGTCAGGATCGTCGGCGGGAAACGGACAGGAATCCACCAGCTCGCGGAGACGGCCTGCCTCAAGGACCACCACCCACGCGTCATAGCCAAAGGTTGACCGCAGCAGTGCCTCAACCGAACTCTTGAGCTCCGGCGCCGACAGATCGGTGGAGCAGGTGAGGTTGCCGGATGTTAGCAGGGTCTTCACATTGCCGACCTCGAGCGTCTGAACAGCTGCACGCAGCTCAGCCATCTTGAGGGTGATCCCGCCAACGTTGACCCCGCGCAGGAAGACAGCAAAGTTGGTCATGGCGCACCGGGATTCATAGCCACACCCTACTCGTGCGCCGCCAGGAAGGAGCCAGGTGCCGGCGGTCAGTCGGCGGATTTCCCCACGGCGTGGGTCAGTTGCACGGCGGCGTTGAGCACCACCTCGGCGTGTATGCGTCCCGGCTGCCGGGTGAGCCGCTCCATCGGTCCGGAGATTGACACGGCGGCAATCACCCGCCCCGATGGGCCCCTCACCGGAGCGGACACCGAGGCGACCCCTGCCTCCCGTTCGCCGAGGCTCTGAGCCCAGCCCCGTCGTCGCACCCCGGCCAGTACGGTTGGAGTGAACCGGGCGTCCTGCAGCCCTTTGAGGAGGCGGTCGTGGTCCTCCCAGGCGAGCAGGCACTGGGCAGCGGAGCCAGCCTTCATGGACAGCTGGGTGCCCACCGGAATGGTGTCGCGCAGACCGATCGGGCGCTCGGCCGAGGCCACACAAACCCGCCACTCGCCTTGCCTGCGGAAGAGCTGGGCACTTTCACCCGTCGCGTCGCGCAGGTGCAGCAGCACCGGCGACGCCGAGGCGATCAACCGGTCCTCGCCGGCGGCTGCCGCCAGCTCAACGAGCCGGCTGCCCAGCACGAAACGCCCCTGGATGTCGCGGCTGACCAGTCGGTGGTGCACCAGGGCCTGGGCCAGCCGGTGCACGGTGGGCCGCGCCAGTCCGGTGGCCGCAACCAGCTGCGCCAGTGTGGTGGGACCGGCCTCCAGCGCGTCGAGCACGGTCGCCGCTTTGTCGATCACACCTACACCGCTAGAATTGTCCATAGGATGATATTGCCGTCTCAGCATTTGAGATGCAACTGTTTGGGATGTACGACGTCAGTGGAACAGCACCGAAGGGAACCGGTCATGGGCAACACGCTCGCAGAAAAAGTCTGGGACGCGCACGTTGTGCGCAAAGGCGAGGTGCAGGGTGCCGAATCCCAGCCGGATCTGCTCTACATCGACCTCCACCTGGTCCATGAGGTCACCTCGCCGCAGGCCTTCGAGGGACTGCGGCTCGCCGGTCGCCCGCTGCGTCGTCCCGATCTGACAATTGCCACCGAGGATCACAACACCCCCACCTGGGACATCGACAAGCCGATCGCTGACCTCACCAGCCGCACCCAGATCGAAACCCTGCGCGCCAACTGCAAGGAATTCGGCGTCCGGCTGCACTCGTTGGGCGACGCCGAGCAGGGCATCGTTCACATCATCGGCCCGCAGCTTGGCCTCACCCAGCCCGGCCTGACGGTCGTCTGCGGCGACTCGCATACGTCAACCCATGGCGCGTTCGGCGCGCTTGCGATGGGCATCGGGACCTCCGAGGTGGAGCACGTCATGGCTACCCAGACCCTGTCGCTCAAGCCCTTCAAGACCATGGCCATCACTGTGGAGGGCACCCTGAAGCCCGGGGTGACCTCCAAGGACATCATCCTGGCCGTGATCGCCAAGATCGGCACGGGCGGTGGCCAGGGCTACGTGCTCGAATACCGCGGATCGGCCATTCGGGCACTATCGATGGAAGCCCGCATGACCATCTGCAACATGTCCATCGAGGCGGGTGCGCGTGCTGGCATGGTGGCGCCGGATGACGTCACCTTTGAGTATCTGAAGGACAAGCCCCACGCACCCCAGGGCGAGGACTGGGACGCCGCCGTAGAGAATTGGACGACGCTGCGCACCGACGACGACGCCGCGTTCGACGCCGAGGTCTTCCTTGACGCCAACGAGCTGGAGCCGTTTGTCACCTGGGGCACCAACCCCGGGCAGGGCGTCTCCCTATCCCAGGTCGTGCCGTCCCCGGACGATTTCGCCGACGAAAACGATAAGGCCGCCTGCGAGCGTGCGCTCGAGTACATGGCACTGGATGCCGGAACGCCCATGAAAGACATCCGCGTGGATACGGTCTTCCTCGGCTCGTGCACCAACAGCCGGATCGAGGATCTACGGATCGCCGCCGATATCATTCGCGGCCGGGTCAAGGATCCGGCCATCCGCATGATGGTGGTTCCCGGTTCGGCTCGCGTGCGGCTCGAGGCCGAGGCCGAAGGGTTGGACCAGGTCTTCAAGGACTTCGGCGCCGAGTGGCGCTTCGCGGGCTGTTCCATGTGCCTGGGCATGAACCCGGACCAGCTGGCGCCGGGGGAGCGCTGCGCGTCGACGTCAAACCGCAACTTTGAGGGCCGGCAGGGCAAGGGCGGGCGTACCCACCTGGTGTCCCCGGTGGTCGCCGCCGCGACCGCCGTGCGCGGGACGCTCAGTTCGCCGTCGGACCTCGATCCCCTGCCGCCCACCACAAGCCGGCACGACGATACCGGCCAGCACGACGACGTCGTCGTCCCCTCCGCTTCGAACGCCGCTTAGGAGAGTCCCATGGAGAAGATCATCACGCACACCGGTATCGGAGTGCCCCTGCGCCAAAGCAACATCGACACCGACCAGATCATCCCGGCGGTGTATCTAAAGCGCATCACCCGGACCGGGTTCGAGGATGCCCTGTTCGCCGAATGGCGGAAGGATCCGAACTTCATCCTGAACCAGTCGCCGTTCGATGGTGGCTCCGTCTTGGTGGCGGGCCCCGACTTCGGCACCGGTTCGTCACGCGAACACGCAGTCTGGGCGCTGAAGGACTACGGGTTCAAAGCCGTGTTGGCGTCCCGGTTTGCCGATATTTTCCGCGGCAACTCGGGCAAGCAGGGGCTGGTCGCGGCGCAGGTGGCACAGGACGACATCGAACTGATCTGGAAGGTCCTCGAGAATCATCCGGGCACCGAGGTGACTGTTGATTTGCAGGAGCGCACAGTGGTGTGCGGCAGCGTCACGGCACCGTTCCAGATCGACGATTACACCCGGTGGCGGTTACTGGAGGGTCTCGACGACATCGGGCTCACACTCACCCACGAGGAAGCCATCACCGAGTACGAGAGTTCCCGGCCGGAGTGGAAGCCCAAGACACTCCCGGTTCGGTCCTGAGCATTGCCTTCGGTGAGAGCAGGCTCACCGAAGGCGCACCGATCGGGTGGATCCATCGCTCGGATTTGCAGAAACCGGTGCGGACTCCTACCGCCTCGCCAATACCCTTGTTTCAGTACTTCGGAAGGGTTGTGCTGGTTAGCGGTTCTTGGAGGAAGCCCTCTGGACAATCAGCGTCGCTACTCGGTCCTTGAGGACAACTTCCGCCACGGAGATGAATTCAAAGCTAACCGCTTTGCAGACCACCTCCTCGTCATCGATCAGCAGCGTCGAGTCGCAGAGTTTGATGTCGCCCGTCCGTCGTTCAAAATCCTCAAGCACTGACCTGAACCCGGCCCAAGCCCTCCTGCCGGAACGAGCTTTTGTGAGAACGCTGTTACCAGGTGGTGGTAACGCGACGTCTGGTTGTAGAATTTCGATCGAGTGACCAGGCCGTCATGGTACGTCCGGACGGAGATGCGGATTCTGAGGTCGCCGCGTCGTGTGTCCAGATAGGAAACCTCCGCGACGTCCGTCGGATCCTCACTCGTACCCTCCCAATTGACTCGATGCAAGATGAACTGGTCGGCCGAGGACAGGCTGAGCAACGGGCTACCGAACTGTTCGAATCTCGCCCTGTAGTCGGCCATATAGTCGTCCTCCACCATCATCAGACCCCCTTCACGCTCAGTATCCGTGCCAGGTATCTCGGATTCAACGAAGCAAACGAAGCTAGCCGAGGTGGTGACCCTACCAGTCGAGGCGTACCAGGCTCTCCGGGTGACTCGGACGTACCTGACTTCACCTGCGCCCCCCGCGGCCATCGAGTCCAGATCGTTGCAATGCAATGGCTGACCGCGCACTTATCAGGGTTGGCGAAGTGGTCAGCGGTCCAGCGAATCACGAAGTGGGGCCGAGATGGGCCGTTGGGCGGGGAATGAATACGCGCAACCGGGGGTTTTCGACAGTACCCCCGGGGAGCCTATTTCAGTCTGGTTGGACATGCTCCTATGCTTAGCGGGAGGCAATTGCTGCTTTGGGGGCAATCTCTGTTGTGTGCAAATCGAAGGAATTAGGTGTTCATGGGAAGCGTGCTGACCATTCGTGGTGGAGTCCCTCTGACCGGTAAGGTCTCCGTTCGTGGAGCCAAAAACTTGGTGCCCAAAGCGATGGTCGCCACCCTGCTGGGCAACGCCCCCTCGGTCCTCCGGAACGTCCCCGAAATCAAGGACGTGGAGGTGGTGACCAGCCTCCTGAAGCTCCATGGCGTTGAGGTCACCAAGGATCCGGTCACTGGTGACCTGAGCATGGACCCCAAGGGCGCCAAAATGGCTCAGTCGAAGGACATCGACGCCCACGCCGGCGACTCCCGCATCCCCATCCTGTTCTGCGGCCCTCTGATGCACAGCATCGGCGAAGCCTTCATCCCGGACCTTGGCGGCTGCAAGATCGGCGATCGTCCGATCGACTATCACCTGCAGGTGCTGCGTAACTTCGGTGCGGTGGTGGACAAGCGCCCCGGTGGAATCTCGATCTCGGCGCCAAAGGGCCTGCACGGCGCGAAGCTTGAACTGCCGTACCCCAGCGTCGGCGCAACGGAGCAGGTGCTTCTCACAGCCACCCGGGCAGAGGGAATTACTGAGCTCAAGGGCGCCGCCGTCGAGCCCGAGATCATGGATCTGATTGCCGTCCTCCAGAAAATGGGTGCGATCATCACGGTGCAGACGGACCGCACCATCCGCATCGAGGGCGTTGAGGAACTGAACGGCTTCAACCACAAGGCCATCTCCGATCGCAACGAGACGGCGTCCTGGGCATCGGCGGCGCTGGTCACAAAGGGCGATATCTACGTTGAGGGCGCGCGTCAGCTGGATCTGACCGCCTTCCTGAATACCTACCGCAAAATTGGCGGCGCGTTCGACGTCGACGACGACGGCATCCGGTTCTACCACCCGGGCGGCAAGCTGTCCCCCCTGGTCCTCGAAACCGATGTGCACCCCGGCTTCATGACCGACTGGCAGCAACCTCTCGTCGTCGCTCTGACGCAGGCTGAGGGCGTCTCAATCGTTCACGAAACCGTCTACGAGAACCGCTTCGGGTTCACCGACGCGTTGATTCGGATGGGCGCCAACATCCAGGTGCACCGTGAATGCCTGGGCAGCGTCCCGTGCCGGTTCGGGCAGCGGAATTTCCTCCACTCGGCAGTCATTTCCGGCCCGGCGCAGTTGCACGGGGCGGACATTGACATCCCCGACCTGCGCGGTGGTTTCAGCCATCTCATCGCGGCCCTCGCGGCGAAGGGCACCTCACGGGTGACCGGCATTGAGCTGATCAACCGCGGTTACGAGCGGTTCCAGGACAAGCTCGAAGGCCTCGGCGCCGACTTCGATATCAGCTCCGATCTCGCTGCGGCATCAGTGGAGGGCGGCCGCTAGGCACGGCGGCACTCTTCTATGAATGAATCCCGGAGATCCCGCGCCACGTTTGCCGTGCTGTCAGTCACCGTCCGTCCGATCATGAACGCGCTGATGGCCAAAAAGTATTCGGGAGCGGAGAAACTGCCGCGGGACACCGGTTTCATCGTGTGCCCCAACCACATCACCGAAATTGATCCGGTGGTGATCGGCCACTTTCTGTTCAACCAGAAGGTGACGCCGCACTTCCTGGCCAAAGCATCCTTGTTCACGGTGCCCGTCATGGGGTGGATCCTTCGCGCTACCGGCCAGGTGCCGGTGGATCGGACCACCGCCGGCGCCAACCGGTCACTGGAAGCGGCGCGTGAGGCGATCAATGCTGGCGGCGGCATCGTGGTGTACCCGGAGGGAACGCTCACCCGGGATCCCGATATGTGGCCCATGAAGGGGCGCACCGGCGCCGCGCGGCTGGCCCTCCAGACCGGCGCGCCGGTGGTGCCGATTGCACACTGGGGAGCCCACGAAGTCTTCCCCCGCTACGCCAAACGGTTCTACCTCTTCCCCCGAAAAACCTCGCGGGTCCTGGTCGGCGACCCGGTCGACCTATCGGACCTCGTCGGCCAGCCCATCACCAAGACCGTGCTGGACGCCGGAACAGAGAGGATTCTTGATGCGTTGACGGCCCTGGTCGCCGAGCTGCGTCAGGAGGCACCGCCCACCGAACGATGGAACCCTGCTGATAAGGACCAGAAGAGCACCGGCAGGGATTTCGAGAGCAAGCCCGAGGAGAATCCGTGACGCGTCCGCCGCCGGCAGTGGCCGCCGTCCTCGGCTCCGGTAGCTGGGGGACGACGTTCGCGAAGATCCTGGCCGACGCCGGGGCAGCCCACGGCACGCAGGTGCGGTTGTGGGCCCGGCGTGAAGATGTGGCGGACGAGATCAATACCTCACGCCGTAACAGCAGGTACCTCGCCGACACGGTGCTGCCCGGGAACATCTTGTGCTCCACCGATATTGCCGAGGTGCTCGACGGCGCCGAGCTGGTCGCCGTCGCCGTCCCCGCACAGTCGCTGCGTCCCCAGCTTCAGGGGTGGAAGCCTCTGCTGCGCGACGACGCCGTCGTGGTTTCGCTGATGAAGGGCCTCGAAATCGGATCGGACGCCCGGATGAGCCAGGTCATTGCCGCGGAACTGGACCTGCCAGCCGGCCGGATCGCGGTCGTCTCCGGGCCCAACCTGGCCCTGGAGATCGCTCGCCAGGAACCCACCGCCTCCGTGGTGGCGTGCCCCGATGAGGAAGTCGCAGCGTGGATCGCTGCTGCCTGCACCGCGAGGTACTTCCGCCCGTACACCAACCCTGATGTGGTGGGGGTGGAGATCGGCGGGATCGTCAAGAACGTGATCGCCCTCGCCGTCGGGATCTGTGAAGGAAAGCAGATGGGCGATAACACCAAGGCATCGGTCATCACCCGCGGACTGGCCGAGACCACCCGCCTTGCCGTCGCGCTCGGCGGCGAAGCGGAGACCATGGCTGGGCTGGCGGGGATGGGCGACCTGATTGCTACCTGTTCTTCCGCCCTGTCCCGCAACCATACGGCGGGCCGGCTGCTGGGCCAAGGGCTGACCCTCGCCGAGGTCACCGGGACCATGAACCAGACCGCCGAGGGGATCAAATCGGCGCAGGCTGTCCTGGATCTTGCCGGCCAGCTGGGCGTGGATATGCCCATCACCGAGAACGTGGTGGCGGTGCTCCAGGGCACCGTCTCCGTCCATGACCTGGGGCCGCGTCTGCTGGCCCGCGATCTGAAATCCGAAGGCTGACTGTGACTGCTGTTTTTCCTCATTCCACCGGTCTCGATTCGACGCTTCCCGACTCGACCGGTCCTGATTCGACGCTTCCCGATTCGACCGGTCCTGATTCGACGCTTCCCGATTCGACGCGGCGGCCGCGGGTGCTGGTGCTCTTCGGCGGACGATCCAGCGAGCATGCTGTCAGTTGCATCACTGCCGCAGGGGTGCTGGAAGCGATCGATCGGGAGAAGTACGAGGTGATTCCGGTGGGGATCGCCAAGAACGGCCAGTGGGTCGAGGTCTCCGGTGACCCCTCCCAGTGGTCCCTACGGTCGGCAACCCTGCCCGAGGTCACCGCGTCTGACGAGTCGCTGGTGCTGGCCGCTGCGGCGTCCGGAGCCGATTTCGCTGCCACCGAGCTGATGGTCACCGCGGCAGCCCAGATGCCGCGCAGCCTGGGTGGGGTCGACGTCGTCGTGCCCCTCCTGCACGGCCCGTTCGGCGAGGATGGCACCCTGCAGGGCCTGCTGGAAATGGCTGACATCAGGTATGTGGGTGCCGGGGTGTTGGCCTCAGCTGTGGGGATGGACAAGCACTACATGAAGGTGGTCTTCGCCGCCGCTGGTCTCACGGTGGGGCCGTACGAGGTCATCACCGACCGGCAATGGGCCACCGACCCTGACAGGTGCCTCGAACGGGCCGCCGCCCTCGGGTTTCCGTCCTTCGTCAAGCCCGCCCGAGCCGGGTCCTCGATGGGGATCACCCGGGTCTCATCGGCGTCAGACCTTGCCGCCGCCGTCGAGACCGCGCGGGAGTTCGATCCCAAGGTGCTGGTCGAGGCCGGCATCATCGGTCGGGAGATTGAGGTGGCGGTGCTGCAGGGTCGCGGCACCAACGAACCCCGTACCTCCCTGCCCGGCGAGATCGCTGTCCAGCCGGGGGAGCACGACTGGTACGATTTCGAGGCCAAATACGTCGACGGCGCCGCTGCAGAACTGAGCTGTCCCGCTGATCTGCCCCCCGCCGCCAGCGAAAAGGTCCGTACCCTGGCCGCCGCCGCGTTCGACGCAGTGGGCGCCGAGGGCCTGTCCCGGGTCGACTTCTTCTACACTCCAGCCGGGGACCTCATCATCAACGAGATCAACACCATGCCAGGCTTCACGCCGATCAGCATGTACCCGCAGATGTGGGCCAAGTCGGGCCTCACCTACACGGAGCTGATCGATGAGCTGATCTCTCTGGCCCTGAGCCGCAAAACCGGCCTCCGCTAGCCCTCTTATGGGGTAGCCCGATCCGGTTGCGGGTGATGCAGCACGACGACGGCGCCCGCCCCGTTTGGCCGGTCAGGCGTGGACGACGACGTCGTTCCGGTGAGCAGTCTGGACCGGCGGGGTCAACCTCGACGAGTGGGGCGGAAATGTCGGCCACCGATGTCCAGTTTGCCCACCGATCGGGGCAAAGCCGGAGCCGGAGCCGGAGCCGGAGCCGGAACCGGAGCCGGACCCGGGCGATACAGCTAGGCGGTGACCAGCACAGCCCCGGCGAGCGTGATCCCGCCAAGGAAGACAGTGGAGATGCCGCCGAGGACCAGGTTTTTCCCACCGGTGCGGGCCAGATGGGGGATGTCGATCCCTGTGCCGAGGCCAAACATCGCGGCGGCGAGTAGCAGCGTCGCGGCGAGTGAGGCAAACCCGAGCACAGGTTCGGGTACGACGCCGGTAGAGCGGAGCAGGACCAGTGCCAGGAATCCCACCACGAAGAGCGGCACAATCGGGGCCGCCCGCCCGGGCACGGTCGGCCGGGTACCCTCGGCGCGGCGGATACCGATCGAGACGAACGCGGCCACCGGCGCCAACAGCACCACACGGCCGAGTTTCACCACGGTCGCCACAGCAAGCGCTACAGCCCCGGCGGTGCTGGCCGTCGCCACCACCTGGGCCACCTCGTGCACGGCGAGACCGGACCAGATGCCGAACGTTTCGGGGGAGAGCCCCAGCAGATTACCCATCAGCGGCAACCCCAGAATCACCGCCGACCCGTACAGAGTGACCATCGCGATGGCGCTGGCCACCTCGTCGTCGTCGGCGTTGACAATGCTCTGCATCCCGGCGATCGCCGATGCCCCGCAGATCGAAAACCCGGCAGCCATCAGCGTGGAGGCGGCCCGGCTGAGCCCGAGCCGTTCGCCAATGTACCGGGTGAAGAGGAAGCTAATGAAGACCGAGGCGATGATTAACGCGAGCACCGGGACGCCAAGGCCCAGAATCTCGGGAAGGGACAGTTGCAGACCCAGGACGACGACGCCGAGCCGTAGGAATCTTTTGGTCGCCCGCTGGATACCGGGCCGGATCCGGGGGTGGAACATCCCCGTGTTGCGCACCAGCAGCCCTAGGGCCAGGGCCACGACGAGAGCGCCGATGAACCCCTGCAGGCTGGCGACAAAAAGGGAAAGAGCCACAGCGGCAGCCATGACCAGCACTCCCGGGAGCAGGCTAAGAAACGCGGCCGAGCGCTGTGTAGTCACTGGGTTTCTTTCAGGGCGCTCGGGTGGGAAGTGCCAAAGAGGAGGTGCTGCCCGTCCCAACAGCGAAAAGCCGGGACGGGCAGCCACTGCCTACAGGAGGTTGTACTCTTCGAGGAAGGCTGTCGCGACAGTCTCGCTGGACTCCTTGTCCACCTGAACCCGTGCAAGGTACTCGGTGAGGTTCTCGGTGGTCAGCGCCGCGGAGACCCCGTTGAGCGACTCTGTCACCGCGTCGGTGACCTTCGCTTCGCGCACGATCGGCACAATGTTCTCCGACAGGAACAGGTTCTGGGTGTCCTCGAGGACCACCAGCGACTCGGTTTCGATCGTCGAATCGGTGCTGAAGATGTTGGCGACATCCGCTTCGCCGCTCAGCAGGGCTTCGCGGGTCAGCGGACCACCGGCGTCGAGGGGCTTGAATTCACCGAAGGTGATGCCGTACACCTCTTCAAGACCGACGAGACCCTGGAAACGCTCGGAGAATTCAGGGCCAGCGGCGAGCGTGAGATCCCCGGCGATGTCCGTCAAGTCATCCATAGTCGCCAGGCCGAATTCCTCGGCCGTTTCGGGCAGGACGGCAAGCGTGTCCTTGTCCTCAGCCTCTGACTGCTCGAGCGCGACAATTCCCTCAGGGAGGACCTCAACCATCGCGTCATACACTTCGTCGGGACCGGTGACACCCTCAGGCGCGCCACCCTCAACGAGCGAGGAATACAGCGCACCGTTGTATTCGGGCAGCAGGTCAATCGAGCCGTCTTCAAGCGCGGCCAGGTAGAGGTCGCGTGCACCGATGTTGAAGCTACGTTCAACCTCAATGCCTTCAGCTTCGAGAACCTGGGCATACATCTCGGCGAGCAGTTCGCTCTCCGGGAAGTTGGCCGAACCAATCGCAATGGTCTCGGCGTCAACTGACTCTCCGCCCGCGTCGGGCTCCAGCGGATCGCCGCCACAGCTGGAAAGGGCGAGGGCCGCCACTCCGAGGAGAGCAACACTGCTCAGCAGTTTGGGTGAGCGTTTCTTTATCATGGGTCGTGCCTTTCGGTCTGGTGTTTACAGCTTATCGGGCATTAGGACGTCGGAACATCCGCGCTGACGGGCGTGGTGCGCCGCGCGGGCTTGTTCGATGTGCGGGTCAGCGCCCTACCCGACACGCCAGGTGACACCACCAGCCGCTGAAGGGCCGCGGCGCCAAGGTCAAGAATGATCGCCAGGAGTGCGACGACGACGGCGCCCGCCACCACGCGGTCGTACTGGTTCAGCGCGATGCCGTCAACCAGCAGGCGGCCCAGCCCGCCCAGACCTACATAGGCGCAGACGGTTGCGGTGGAGACCACCTGGAGGGTGGCGCTGCGCAGCCCGCTCATGATGAGGGGTAGCGCCATGGGGATTTCCACTCTGAACATGATCTGCAGCGGCCTCATCCCCATGCCCTTTGCGGCATCCACTGAGGCGGGGTCGAGGGCGCGCAGGCCGGCATAGGTGGAGGTGAGGATGGGCGGGATGGCGAGGATCACCAGCGCGGTAATCACTGGCACCAGTCCGAAGCCGATGAGGGTCACCAGCAGGATAATCAGGCCGAGAGTCGGAAGTGACCGACCGGCGTTGCCGGCGTTGATGGCAACGAACGCGAATTTTCCTGTGTGGCCGATGTAGAGCCCGACGGGGATTGCAATCAGCGCACCGATGAGCAGCGTCAGGAATGTATAGAACAGGTGTTCAGTGATCAACGAGGGAATGGTGCCGCTCCGGCCCAGCTCCCAGTTCTCAGGATCAAGGAGAAACTCGAAATAGTCCATCAGGCCCTGCCTCCCACTCGTGTCCACGGAGTCAGGCGCCGCTGGATCACCACAATAATGATGTCGCAGACCGCCGCCAGTAGCACTGACAGGATGATCCCCACGTAGATAGGTGCCAGGTAGTCGAGCTGCAGACCGCGTAGGAACAGCGCACCGAGCCCGCCGACACCGATCAGCGCGCCGACGCTGACGATGCTGACGTTGGCGACCGTTGCCACCCGCAGTCCGGCAAGCATCACCGGCAGGGCAATCGGAAGTTCAACGCTGAGCAAGCGTTTGACCCGCCGGTAACCCATCGCGGTGGCTGCCTGGGTGACAGCCGGGTCCACCGAGTTCAGGCCATCGGCGACCACGCGGACCAGGAGCGCCACCGTATAGATGGTCAGGGCGATGATGATGTTCAGGGGCGATAGGACGGGGGTCCCGAGGACTGCCGGGATGAGCAGGAACAGAGCCAGGGAGGGGATCGCGTAGAGAATTCCGCTCAGATTGACCAGCGGATAGTAGAGCTTGTTGTAGCGAACCGCAAGATAGCCCAGTGGCAGCGAAATAATGATGCCGAGGATTACAGGGATCAGCGCCAGATACAGATGTTCCCGAAACGCGATCCAGATTAGCTCGGAGTTGCCGGTGATGTAGTCGATCATGCGGTGGTCCCCGCACGCTGTCGGCGCCGTTCGTCCAGTTGCCGCACCAGGCTCGGATGCCTGATGACGCCGTCGGCCACGCCTGAGGTATTGACCCTGATGGCGATGCCCACTGGGGAGCTGATCGCCAGGTCGGTCACCACCCGCAGGGAGTCGGTAGCGGTGAACGTGCCAGCCACGGGAAGGGGCGAGCGCTCATCGGCCAGGCCAGGACCGGACCAGCCAAGCGGACGCCCGGCGCCGTCGAGCACCAGCATCTCGCTTCCCGAGGTCACCGACTCCACCGGATCCAGGACCAGCATCTCGGAGGAGTCGAAGGACAGGCTGCGGAATCCACGGTCCCGGCCCACAAAGTCGGCAACGAAGTCGTTGGCGGGGTTCTCGAGAAGTTCCTGCGGGGAGGCGTACTGGGCAAGATGCCCGCCTTCCCTAAACACAGCCACCATGTCGCCGAGCTTGATGGCCTCATCAATGTCATGCGTCACGAACGCAATAGTTTTCCCCAGCTCGCCCTGGAGGCGAAGAAACTCGGTCTGCAGGCCGGCGCGGACAATGGGGTCGACGGCGCTGAATGGTTCGTCCATCAGCATCACGGGGGGATCGGCGGCGAGCGCCCGGGCCACCCCGACGCGTTGCGCCTGTCCACCGGAGAGCTGGACCGGGTACTTGTTGGCCATGCTCTCGGTGAGTCCCACCCGGAGCAGCAGCTCCATCGCCGAGTCCCGCGACTTTTTCTTGTCGCTGCCAACCAGATTGGGCACCGTCATGACGTTTTCTATCACCGTGCGATGGGGGAACAGTCCCGCGTGCTGGATGACATAGCCAATGGATCGGCGGAGCAGTGCTGCGTCCTGCGACGTGACGTCCTGCCCATCAATGAGGATCCGGCCGCCGGTGGGCTCGATCATCCGGTTGATCATGCGGAGCGAGGTGGTCTTGCCGCAACCCGACGGACCCACGAACACGGTGATCTTTCCGGTGGGCAACTCGAGGTTCAGATTCTCGACGGCGAGGGTGCCATCCGGAAAAGTCTTGCTTACCTTGTCGAACGTAATCACGGTGGCTCTCCAGGTCCCTTGGCACCAGCCCCAGAAACAGGCAGTGAATAAGTTGATTCATAGTTCCAGCGAATGAATAGACAGTTGACCCGATATGTGAGATGACTTACCTATCGACATGTAAAGGACAACGGTTCACCCATGACTTCCGAGGACAACATCAACCGGGTGGTGCTGGATGGCGCCTCGCTGACACTTGACGATCTTATTACTATTTCAACGGGTACTTCCCGGGTGGAGGTTCCCGACGGCGTTTTCCTCGCCTTGGAGGGGGCACATACCCAACTCGTGCGGGCCCGGGAATCGGGTCGGGTGTATGGGGCCAACACCGGAGTCGGAGCTAATCGGGCCATGAATGTTGACCCGGGCGGTTCGCCGGACGAGCGGCGGGCGGCCCACGCCCGGCGCCTGTTGCTGAGCCATTGCGCGGGGGCGGGCCGGGTCGATGAGGAGACAACCGTCCGCGCCACCATGGCGGTGCGGCTCAACCAGTTCCTCGCTGGCGGTTCGGGAATCAGCGTGGGGGTGGTGGAGGGTCTGCTGGAGGCCCTCCACAACGGATCGGTAGCCACCATTCACAGCCTCGGCGGGCTGGGGACCGGCGACCTGGCAGCCATGGCCGAGCTCGCCCTGACCCTGAGTGGCGATCGCCCATGGCTCATCGGGGGAATCGCCCCGGTGCGCTTCGAGGACACCGATTCGCTGCCCTTCATGAGCTCCAGCGCCCTGACCCTGGCCACCGCCACCCAGGGAGCCGTCGCAATGGAAAACCTGATGAAGAGCGCAATGGTGGTGGCGTCCCTGACCATGCTGGCGCTGGAGGGTTCACCCGAACCGTATGCGGAGGCAGTTCATCGGGCGAGGGTTCACCCGCACCAGGCCTCCGTCGCGGCGGAGATGCGACGGCTGACCGGACCGGACACACCGGTGGCTCCGGCCCGGTTGCAGGATCCCTTTGCGCTCAGGGCCTTGCCGCAGGTGCACGCACCGGCGCTTGACGCGCTGCAGCGGCTGAGGTCCATCATCGAAACCGAGTTCAACGGGGCTGCTGAGAACCCGTTGATGACCCAGGAAGGGCTCTTCCACCACGGGCAATTCCACCTGGCCATGCTCTCCGCGGCCTTGGACGCGACGAGAAATGCCGTCTATCCGGTGATCTCGCTCTCGGCGGCGAGGCTGTCCCACCTTTTCCGCCCCGAGCTGAGCGGCCTGCCGTCCTTCCTGGCGGCCGGTCCGGCGGGAAGTTCGGGCCTGATGATTGCCGAGTATGTGGCCCAGGACGTGCTGTCGATCCTGCGCACCTACGCGGCACCCGCCAACGGGCCCGGCATCAGTGTGTCCCTCGGCCTCGAGGAACACGCCGGTTTTGCCACTCAGGGTGCCCGGCTGCTGCGGCACCTGGCTGCAGAGGCGCCGGTCGTCGTCGCACTCGAAGCAGTGGCAGCGGTGAGGGCGTTGCGGATGGCTCCCCAGCGGCTCGGGACCGCCCCGGCGAGGGCGGCGTTCGACTACCTCGCGGCGGGGCTGGACCCGGACCAGAACGACCGGCCGCTGGGCGAGGACCTGGAGCGGGCACTAGGGTTGCTCCCGGGCCTCGCGCGGTTCTGAAGACCCTTCCTACAGAGCAGTTCGAGGCCAGGTCCAGAAGGACTTATCGACCCAGTTCGTCGGTGACCGACTGGAGTTGCTTGTACTGCTCGATGACGCTTTCGTCGTCCATAGGCCGCAGTTCGTCGGCGTAGCTCACCGACATGCGCCGGATCACCCCGTTGCGCCCAATCGCGTACTGTCCCATCCGCCACAGCGGCGGCGAGTACGCGTGGATAGTGACCGACCCGTCCACCGAACCGCCCATGCGGTGCACGTGGTCGGGTCCGAAGGAGAACGAGCGGCCAGCCTCGACCACCCGACGCACCGGTTCGCCGTTCATCCGCGGGTTGGCTTCGGAGACCGCGCCGTGGGTAACGACGACGGCGCCGGAGGAGATGTCGTGATCATGCCAGCCCGTGTCGTCCTGGGTATTCCAGCACAGCAGCCAGACGTCGATATTGGAGTCCCGGTACACGGAGGCGTAGTGGCGCTTGCCCCCCTCGTGGTTGATGTGGTGTTCCCACAGTTCGGGGTGCGCCGCGAGGCCGGTGACCCAGTCCTGCAGCTCTTTCTGGCTCAGGGTGCGCCCGGGCAGGGCAGGAACATCTGACTCGGTGAGGGCTGCGCCCCTGAACGGTGTGGTGGTCATCGTGGAGTTCCTTTCAGGAGATGTTGAGGGTTGGCGGAGAACAATGCATGGGTGAAAGCGTGCCCGAGGCCCGGATCGCGCGGCTCGGCATACGGCCGGTCGGAGCCGTGGATGATCGGGTCGACGCCGACCACCCGGATGGTCGCGTCAATCGCCCGGGTGTCGTAGGAGGACGTTTCGTAATAGACCAGCGGGTCGACGGCGCCGAAGGTACCGCCGCGTGCCGCGAGCCGCTCGTGGTGCAGCGGTGCGAGTCCGGCCAGAGCCACGAACGCCACGCGCAACCGGGGGTGCTGGGCCCGGCCCACTGCGTGCCAGGCCAGCCAGGACGCGTGGAGCTGGGCCACGTAGGGCACCAGGGCGGGCCACCACGACGGCGTCCCGGCGGTCACTGGGGCGGGCCCCGGATGGATCAGCAACGGTTTGTCGGATGCCTGCACCACGTCGAGGACCGGTTGCATCCGACGGATCGCGTCGGGGTCACCCAGTGCTGTGGCGGGCAGTTGCAGGCCCACCACCCGCTCGTGCTTGAGGATGCGTCTCAGCCCGTCGAGATCAAAGCTGCTCACCGGCGTCGCCGCCCAGACCAGGAAGGGGTCGCCGAGCTCGATCGCCGAGCGGTGCCAGATCTCGATCAGCTCGCGCGCCTCCCCGGACGGCAGATGTTCGATGCCGAGGGGACTGGAGAGGGACAGTAGCACCTGGTCCTTGCCCTCGCAGGTCTCGCGGGTGCGGCGGATCTCGGGGTCGTGGGCCAGGGGGTCGACGGCGTAGGGTGCTTCGCCGTCGATCAGCAGCTCCCAGCCATCGAGGCGGGGGTTCCGGGTGCGGGTGCGGAGGGCTTCGATCAACGCGGCTGGCCACAGGTGCTGGTGGCAATCCGTGCGCATGATGCCCTTTCGCTGGTATTGATCGGCTGGAGAATTGATGTCGAGCAAACTTCGGTGTGAACCGGTTCACTCCACTAATTGAACCGGTTCACACGTCCCCTTGTCAACTTCCCCACCCCATCCGGCAAACCCGCCAGACCCCTCCCGCCGAGCCCTGAGTCAAGGCGAGTCAAAGGGGCCCACAAGTCGCCGCATCTAGCTTCTCGGCGAGGCAGCCCGCGTCCCACGTATGCTGGTCTGATGACCGGGGCCCAGCGAAAAACACTCCAGGACATCGCAGACGCTGCAGGGTTGTCGAAGGCGGCGACCTCGTATGCCCTGCGGGGGCTGAGGGGGTCGGAAGTTACCCAGGCCAGGGTCCGGGCCCTGGCCGAGGAGCTGGGATATTCAGTTGATCCGATCGCCCGGGCGCTCGCCAGTGGGCGCAGCGGCAACGTAGCTATCGTCGGATCGCTTCGCGACCTGTGGCGCCAGGGCTTGGCGGTGATGCTCTCCGAGGCGCTCCGGGTGCAGGAACTCTCATCGATCATTGCCGACGTCGACGGCTCGCCCCAGCGCGAAGAGGAAGTCCTCCACTCCCTTGCTGCGCAGCGGGTCGACGGAGTCATCGTGCTCCCCGTGGATCCGTCGGCCGGCTACTGGGCGGAGGTGCCGGCCCAGACCCGGATTGTGTCAATCGGGGATGCGCTCACGGCCCGCCCCGAATCGGAAAGCGTCCTCTTCGATAACGAGTATGGCGTCGGCACGGCCCTCCAGCACCTGGCCGACCTGGGACACCGAACAGTCGGGTTGTTGGCACCAACCATGCCCACGACGCCGGGCCGGCCCGCTGAACTGCTGGCCCGGAGCCTTGGAGAATCAATGGGGGTGAAAGTCACCGTGTCGTCGTCGCCGTCGTCAGTCCACGGTGCTGCCCACGCCGCGGCCCGGCTACTCGAAGGAAAAGACCGGCCCACGGCACTGTTCTGTCTGGGCGACTCGATCGCCTTCGGTGCCTACCGCGCGGCCCGGGGCCTCGGGCTCACGATCCCCGGGGACCTGTCGATCCTCGGGTTCGACGACAGCGAGTTGGCCTCACTGGTCAGCCCGGAGTTGACCACCTTCGGCTGGGACGAGCAGGCGATCGTTGACGCCGCGGTCAGCGCCCTCACGTCCCCGGAAGGCACCGGAACCGCCAGCGGCCAGGTGATGTTCCGCCCGGTGTTCATTGCGCGGGCGTCGACAGCTCGTCCGTCAACACCCAACGCCCCCAACCACTCGCCAGCAGGCCGTTGAGCACAGTGATGTCCTTGCCGTAGGCGCGGTCATCGGTACCTTCGGGCAGGAGGGCCGAGGCATCGTCCACCAGGGTTTCGAGGCGCGGATCAATGCGCTCCAGCGGGCGATCCGCCAACCGCACGCCCTGGATGACCGTCAGGAGTTCACACGCCAGCACGTCGCGCAGCCCAGTTGCGGAGTGGCAGCACGCCTCGGCCGCTTCAGCGGAGAAGCTTTGCACGTCCTCCTGGCCGAAGGAGGTCTCAATCGCCCCGACGCTTGAGGGCCGGGCGACCGCCACCAGTTCGTGGATGACGCCGACCGCGCGTTTGTGGACGGCCACCATCCCGGCGTGCAGGCCGGGTTGGCCGGACAGCTGCCGGGGGAGCCCGGTGAATTTCTCATCCAGGAGGCGGTGCACGCGGGCGGCCGACGTTTCGGCCACGTGGGTCATGGAGAGCCGCATTCCGTCCAGGGTCGCGGCAAGGTCAAACCCGTCGAAGCCGGCGGTCCCGATGAACCGCCCGTCCAGGTAGGCCGGTGAATCTGTCACACCATTCAGTGCGCGTTCGACGGCGTCGTCCACCGACGCGATGGACCGCAGCAGCTGGGCGACAGCCGTTCCCAGCACCCTGAACGAGAGGGGTGACTGAAGGGTGCGCGGCCGCGGATCGGGTCCGGACAACCGGCGGATGGCCCCCAGTACAATGCCCAGCCCGACGTCGGCCCGCGCCAGAGCGGGATCAAACGGATCGCGGCTGGCTCCCACAAGGGAGACCTCCGCAGCGGTGAGGGCGACGGCCTGAGCGGCGAGCAGGCGGGCATCGGCGGCACGGAGAATGGCGAGCGCCGTGGTGACGGGGATCCCCTCGATCAGAGCGACCCCTTCCTTGGTCCCAAAGGAGTAGGGATCCATGTCTGCCGCCCTGAGCACCGCTGCAGCGTCGACGGCCGACCCGTCTGCAAGGAACTCGCCGGATCCCGTCAATGCCCCACCCAGATGGGCGAGCGGGATGATCTCCCCGGCAGCACCAATCCGGGTGCGGGGAATGGCCGGCAACATGTCGGCGCTGAGCAGTTCAGCCAACCTGACGCACAAGTTCTCCGATACCCCGGCGTCGCCGGAGAGGAACGTCCGCAACCGCACAGCAAGAACGGCCCGGGTTTCCGGTTCGGTAAGCCAGGGCGCTGATCCCACGGCGCGGCCCAGCATGAGGTTGTTCTGGTGCCTGGACTGCGCCGCATCGTCGAGACGAACCTCGCTGGCGGCACCCATCCCGGTGTTGACCCCGTAGACAGGATCGCCGTCGGTCAACAGGTTGAGAACCTCCCGGCGTCGGGCGGCGATGCGGTCCAACAGGGGCTGCTCAATCCGAAGGGGCCGGCCACCGGCGATATCCAGGATGGCGGCGGCGTCGAGCTGTTCAGCCTGCGAGATCCGCAGGACCGGGAGGTGAAGGGCGGGGCTAATGGTGTGCACGGTAGTTACCGGTACCTCAGCATGGTTCCGGTGTCGGACTGTTCAGCCTTGGTGAGAATCAGGTGAGCCACCGCCACGTCAAGGATGGATAGGCCACGGTGCCAGAACAGGATCCGCTCGTCCGCGGATTCGCGTCCCGGTTTCTGCCCGCTGACAATCTCCCCGAGCTGCGCGTAGAGGGTTTCGGGGGAGAGCCTGCCGGTATCAACATGCGGGCGCAGGGCACCGAACCGCCCCGATTGCGCCTCGCGCCAGTCATCCACCACCACTTTGTCCATCACGTCGAGCAGGTCGAGTTCGACGGCGCTTACCGTCCCGTAGGGGACCACGAAGGCGCCGGGCTTGACCGTCGCGGTCCGCAGCAGGGGGGTGGGTTCGTTGAGGCGGGATGCCTCCACCAGGATGTCGGCGTCGTCGAAGGCCTCCTCGGCGGTGCCCACGACGCGCACCGGAGTGCTGATCTCGGCGCGCAACTGCTCGGCGAAAGCTTCACGGGATTCTTCGCGTTTGCTGGTTACCCGGATCTCGTCGAAGTCGAACATGCTGTCCAACATGGTGACGTTGGAGAACGCCGTGCCGCGGGCGCCCACGTGCCCCAGAATTTTCGAGTCCTTCCGCGCCAGGTGCTTGGCGCCGACGGCGGTCATGGCGCCGGTGCGCACCTCGGTCACCAGTGTGGCGTCCATGACGCAGAGCGGCACCCCGGTGGTCGGGTCGTACAGGGTGGCCATGGCAAGTTCGCTGGGGAGTCCCTGCAGGTAGTTGGGGACAAAGTCGCCCACGACCTTGACGCCGCTGATGCCGTGGGCTCCCAGGTTGGAGACGTGCCCGCGCAGGACGTTGAAGTGACCTATTCCGCCGTTGTTGGGCATCAGGTGCATGCGGGGTTCGAAGACCGTCTCGCCCCTGCCATGGGAGGCGACGACGTCGTCCACTGCCCGGATGATCTCGGGGCGAGTGAGTTCAAGAGAATCGATATCCGGACCGGAGAGAAACCTCAACCAGATTTCGCGGTGACTCTGCTGTGACATTCGAACCTCCGAATATGAATTGTTTCATGCACGTAGCTTGACTGTGTATCATGCTATTCATGGTGAGCGGTATCACCAAACGATGACGTCACGGAACCGGGGGACTGACCATGCTGAGCGACCAATTATCTGCCGACCGTGCGCACGACTGGCTGGTCGACCTGGCGCATCGTCATCGGGTGTCACCCACCCAGCGCCGCGTGATCCAGTACATGCTCTCCTCCCTGCCGGATGTCGCGTTTGCCTCAACCATCGATGTCGCCGAGGCGGCTGGGGTGAGCCAGCCCACCGTCACCCGGCTGGCCACCGCGCTGGGCTATCCTGGCTACCCCGAGTTCCGCAATGCCATCCGCGATGTGGTGCGGGGAAAGTCGGACCCGCTGAACGGCGCCGGCGTTGAGCGGCCCACCATCCTCGAATTCGAGCAGCAGAACATCGGTGCACTGGAACGAACAGTCGCCAGTGAGCAGATGCAGAAGGCCATTGACCTGCTCGCCGCCACCCAGCCGCTCGGGATCATCGGGCTGCGGGTTTCGGCCGCGCTCGCCGAGTACCTGGGCTATTTCGCCCGCCGGGTGCTGCCCGACGTTCATGTGCTCTCCGACGCAGCCTCCATGGACGACGCCATCCTCCAACTGCACCGCAACGGCGCCACCGCCGTCCTGGCCTTCGTGATGCCCCGGTATCCTGCGGCAACGGTCCGCGCGCTGGCGCAGGCCCGGGCGCTGGGCATGGCGACGGTAGCCGTCGTCGACAGCCCGCTGGTCCCGTTTGCCAACGACGTCGACGCCCTCCTGGTCGCGCCGGTTGGCACCGATCTGGTGTTCGACTCCCACGCGGCAGCCGTTGTCCTCTCTATCTCGCTGCTGGACGCCCTCGCTGCCCGCGATCCGCACCGCACTCAGGAGCTGCTCGAAGCCCATGAGGAGCTGGTCGAGCGGTGGGCCCACACCCAGCGATGAGCGCCATTCTGCTTCCCGCGTCGGCGCACCGGCGCGTGCCGTGGCGGAACGGCGGCGGCCACACCACCGAGCTGGCAATACGGCCCGACGACGGCGCCGCCACCCGTGGCAGCGGTCCATTTGACTGGCGGCTCAGTATCGCCACGGTCGACAGCGACGGCGGATTCTCGGCGTTCCCCGGCGTGGATCGTTCCCTGATGGCGCTGTCGTCCCACGGCCTGCAACTGGTTGATGACGGAAACCCGGTAAACCTGCGCCAGCATGAGGTACACCGGTTTGCCGGCGAGAATCAGGTCGCGGCGGTGGGCGTGACCGTTCCGACGCTCGACCTGAACCTGATGACCCGACGCCCTGCGTTCTCCGGCGGACTTCAGTATCGTGAGCTGACTTCGGGGCAGCTCATCGAGACCGAGCTGGGCGTCGTCGTCGTCGTTCTCTTGTCGGGGGAGCTTAGGTTCAGCGACACGCGGCTGGAACCGCATGATGCAGTGCTGATTGAGAACGGAGTGGCCGAGTTCACCGGTCACGCTAAGGTAGCCATCGCCTCGGTCTCGCCCCGCTAGTAGCTGGTTCGGTGTGGCGCTCACCGGATGAGGCGGACGTGGATTGGGAGATCGAGACTCTTCCATGCCTCCCCTAGGTCGTCGAGCAGCTCGCCAACGCCGAGCGACAGACGCCTAAAGAATGAGCACGGTCTTTCCCCGGACGTTGCCACTCATGGCATGTCGATAGGCGTCGGCGACTTGGTCGAGTGGGAACAACCGGTCCAGGGGGACCCTTATTCGTCCCGTTTCGATGAGGGTGCTGAGATACGCCAGATCCTGGTTGGAGGGTCTCGTTGTCACGACGGTGAATCTTTGGGTCCGCCGGTGAGCGGACGCCGGGTTCAGCATCCGAAGTGTGTCGACGGCGATTGGTCTAGTGGACACGAGCATGCCCTGAGGCGTCAGTATTGGCCGAACCGTTCGGTAGTGGAACGAGCCGGGAACGTCCAGCACAACGTCATATCGAAGTCCGCGACCGAGAAGGTCTGTCTCGTGCCGGTCCAGGACGGTATCCGCGCCAAGGTTGTGGAGGTAGCGTTGGCGGTTGTTGCTGGTAATGGCGGTTACCTGAGCGCCGAAGTTCTTGGCCAGTTGTACCGCGAATGAGCCAATTCCCCCCGCCGCTCCGTTGACCAGCACCTTCATCCCCTCGCGCCGGTGGATTCCCGCTCGGCCTCGTAGTGCCTGGAGTGCAGTAAGCCCGGCGAGAGGAAGCGCCGCAGCGTCGCCGTTTGTCATGAAGTCCGGTACCCGTGCGGCGCTGCGTTGCGGGACGAGAACCAGCTGGCCTTGGCCGCCACCGCGGTGGCCCAGCAGTGCCATTACCCTGTCGCCCGGTGTAAAGGCGGTCACCGCTTCGCCGCAGGCCACCACCACGCCCGAGATGTCGAAACCGGGCCTCGCCTTCCGGCTCAGCCAGGCCATGAGCGAACCGCTGCGGACGAGCCCCAGGTCGCTGCCATTGATGCTTGATGCTGCCACCCTGACCAGAATTTGTGACCCGGCCGGTACGGATGGTTCAACGACGTCGTCGACCGTGGGCTCGATGCTTCCACTCACGGTTTTGAAAGTCACGGCACGCATCCCCTTAGCGTAGGGCGGCCGAACCCGATCCGCCAGGATTTACCCGGGGTTGAGGTCTGCGGCGGATCGGGCAGCGTGACCCCGGCCTGTTTGCCGTGTGGCGCCGTAGTTCGCCACAGCTCGTGGCAGGCCGACGACGAGCGTCGCCCCGACCAGGACGTGCATCAGCATCAGTACCGCTTTGGTTGCAGTGCTGGCTTCGGCGGTCAGCGGGCCAGCCATGGACAGGACCAGCACGACGACGGCGACGATCATCCAGATTCGTTTTCCGTTGCGAAGGTAGCGCTGCAGCAGCAGCAAAAGGCCCCACGCCACCAGTCCGGAGAGAACCGAAGCCATCACGACAGAGATGGGGGTGATGTCCATGGGTGGCGTGCCACCCATCGCGACAGTGAGCGCGACGTCAGCAATCGGGCCAGCTATGAGCCAGACGATAAGTGCTGCCACCGCGGCCAGGAGTATCCAGCCGAGGGGCTGGAGGATGTGGGATTTCATGACGTTCTCCTTTGCCATGTTTTCGTTAGGTGCCTAACAAACATCATGTTAGGCACCTAAACACTTCGGCACAAGAGGGTCTTTAGGCCTGCCTCAGACTATTGGCGAGATCGTTCAAGGTCGCGATCAGATTCTGAAGCTCGGTGTGTTCGAGACCGGCAACAGTTTCGTCGGCCAACTCCTGCCACAGCCGCTCTAGGTCAGCGATTACTGCTTCGCCTGTGGGTGTGAGTTCGACGATCATTGCTCGGCGGTCAGCGGAGGAGGGCGACCGGGTAACCAGCCCGTTTGCTTCCATCTTCTTGACAGCGGAAGTAATGGTCGGTGGCTCACAGCAGGCCGCAGTGGAAAGCTGAGACTGCGTTCGAGGACCTTTTGCGAACAACTCTTTCAGCAGCATCTCCTGCCCCAGAGAGAGGCCTATTTCGGCCAGCTTGGCGCCCGCCAGGGATCGGTGGCGCATGCCGATCGTGCGGATGGCAGCGTTTATGACTGCAGCTTGCTCTGGATCCACTAATACTCCCTGATTGCGGCGTGCGCGGTGATTGATTAGACAGGTAACTATATCCTGCAACGCTACGACACCGGGTCTCGCTCCGCGGTTCTAACTTGCCTCCGAATTCGGATCTGCGCGCCCGCTCCTGCCCGGACCGGTCCGCACGGCGTCCCACTGCCCAAGACTTTTCGCCGTCACCAGAATACGCGGGCAGGGCCCTTCACGGCACGTCCAAGGCTGTCTTGAGGAGGCGTAGCCCGTCGCATATTCGGGACTTCACGGTGAGCTCCGAAACGCCGAGGAGTTCGGCGGTCTCCCGATAGGTGAACCCACCCCAGTAGGCGAGGTTCATTGCTTCGCGCTGCGGGTCGGTTAAGGCTGCTTGCTGGGACAGAAAGTTCTCAGTCCCAATCCGGTCGGTGGCGGCTTCAGTAGCCTTCTCGTGTTTGATGATCCTCGAGACTGCGGTCCAACGGGCAGCCTTCCCGGCGGAACTGTGATCGGAGCGCGCCCGTTCAACGGCCCGGCGGTGGGTGATGGCGGTCAGCCACGCCAGCGGACTGCCCCGGGAAGGGTCGAAGCGGGCCGCTGTCAGCCATACCTCGACATAGACGTCCTGGACGGTTTCATTGCTTCGTACCTGGTCGAGGATCACACGTCGCACCAACCCCTGGATACGCCCGGAGGTGTGGCCGTAAAGCCGGGTAAAGGCCTCCCGATCGCCCTGTCCCGTCCACAGCAACAAGTCCTCAAGACCGTCAGTACCTGCGATCACCGGGGTGCGAATGGCTTGGTTTCGGGCGCTGAATGGATCATGCACGAGAGCCCGTTGTCCCTACGGTCCACGCAGATCGTATTCTGTCGAACCGCGAAGACCAAGCGTCTAGCTCCGGAACGGTGTCTCCAGGTAGATTCCGCCCGCTCCGGAGTTGTCGCTGCTGACTGGCAAGCAAAGTCATATTCGTCTCCCCTTTTGCGCGTGCTGTCTCAATGAGGCCATGCCGGGGTTCTGGGCAAGTACTGCCAATGTAATACTAAGCACCCTGATTGTCCATCATGACCCCATGAGCCAAGCCGACCTGATGCTGGCTTGGCTATGAAGGGCTGGGGCGGGGGCCTGCGGACCAGACGAGGCTGCACGGGTCTATGGTTGTCTCAAAGGGTAAGGGTTTGCAACGACGCGAAGGGTCGGAGATTGGAAGCTATGACCAGTACCCTGACTTCCTGTTCGGACCTCCGGTGGTGCCATGTCTGAGTGGTTCCCTGATGCTGCTCCCGGAGAGGCGCAACTATGCGATCCATTTCTTGAGTTGCTGCCGGTGACGGGGGCCTCGGTATCAGTATTTGGCGGAACAATGCAGGAGACGCTGCTTTGTGCCAGTGATTCGGTGGCAGCCCGGCTCGATGAGCTGCAATTTGACTTGGGCGAGGGGCCCCGCTGGGTGGCCCTTCGCACCCGACTTCCGGTCCTGCTGCCCGACCTACAGTCCGCGGATCATCATTCTTGGCCGGTGTTTGGGAAGGCCGTCGCCGCGACGGGGGCGGCGGCACTTTTCGTTTTTCCGTTGGCTGTGGGGGCGATCGACATCGGGGTGGTCGAACTCTACAGGGCATCACCCTGGGAGCTGAGCCGTGAGGATCAAGGCACTGCCTCGGTTCTTGCGGGGCGGACGTCGTGGACGGTGTTGCGTCAACTGCTGAATCTTGGTGCCGTCAGCGGTGAGGAGGCACCGCAGGGAAGCTCGACGCCGTCCCGGCGGGAGATTCATCAGGCCACGGGCATGGTCCTTGCCCAGGCATCGCTGACCGCAGTTGAAGCGTTACTGCTACTGCGGGCGCACGCGTTTGCCAACGGGCGCACACTGGCGGAGATTTCCCGGGATGTTGTCGCCAGGGAGCTGAATTTTTCCCCACCCGATGAAGGGAACGACCGGCGTGTGCTGCAGTAAACTGGGTGGATGGTGACTACATCGCGCGCGGAACGGGTCAGTGCCGCGTTTGTGCGACTCACAGACACACTCGTCGCCGGTTACGATGTGCTGGATCTCTTCCACACGCTAGTGGAGGAGACGGTCAGTCTGCTTGACGCCGCTGCTGTCGGACTGCTGTTGGCCGATCCCCAGGGAGAGTTACAGGTGGTGGCCTCCACCAGTGAGGAAAGTCAGCTGGTTGAGATACTGCAGCTCCAGGCCGGAGAAGGGCCGTGCGTTGAATGCTTCGAAACAGGCGTTGCTGTTGCCATTGACAACATCGACGCCCTGGAGGGGCGCTGGCCAGGATTTCAGGCGGCGGCGCTAAGCCAGGGATTCCACTCCGTGCATGCGGTCCCCCTGCGGGTTCACGGTCGAACGATAGGCGCAATGGGCCTATTTGGTCGCGACATCGGAGCAATGACCGCGGAAGATTCGTCCATTGGACAGGCGCTGGCAGATGTCGCGACCATTAGCCTGCTCCAGGAGCGCACCATCCGCGAAAGCTCACTGGTCAACGAGCAGCTACAGCGTGCGCTGAACAATCGCATCCTGGTTGAGCAGGCGAAGGGGGTCATCTCCCACCTGGGCGATGTGGACATGAGCGAGGCCTTCAGCCGACTTCGCGGATACGCCCGTTCGAACAGAGTCAGCCTGCACGAAACCGCAAGCAGGATCGTCGACCGATCGCTCACGTTGTAGCGCTAGTGGGCTTCCGCGTCTCTGCGGTCGAGTTCTTCAGTAACCTCGTCCAGCCGTGCGCTTGTTTCCGGATTCGGCTCCAGATCGCGGAGGTATTCCGTGTCCAGCTGACGGTGGGTTCGGCTATTGAGTACCTCAACCTCAGTCTGATCCAACGCGGTAAGATCCGCAGGGAAAGGTTCGTCGGGCGCGAGCCAGGTCCACGGCCCCGTGCGCACCTGTTTCTGCCGGTCGACTTCGCTGGACAGGGGGTTGGTGGCGGAGCCGTCGCTCATCATGGTGGTCACGGGCGAGCCCGGCTCGATGACCATCCATGTGGGGTAGTTCCCGAGCCTACTCACAGCCTGGCTTTCCACGGTCTTTGCCTCGCTGAGATCCACTGTGATACTAAGATCGGAGGCCAGGTAACTGGTACGGGCGACCATCCGGATCAGCTCGTCACAGTTCGACCGGGAGAGTGATCCGCGCACAACCACTGTTGCGTATCCCAGATCGGGATTCACCTGGATCAGAGTGTTTAGCCGCAATTCCGGGGTGGAGTACCTCACTTGTTGCTGTCTGGCCTGCTGGCTGGCGTCCACTGCAATCATCCCCTCATTCTTAGACGTCCACATAGTCCATGCGGCTTTGCCGGGGTCCGGGGCAAGCTCAACAGTAGCCCGCAAGAGACAATCAGTCCACTATCGGCCGTTATTCTTGGCCGGTGAATGGATCATGCCGGACAGCTCTCTGATCGGTCCCGCCAGGCTCTATCGATCAATACATTGGAGGTCTTATTGTCCGCCTCTGTAGTGATCGTCATCCGGGCGGTCACGTGAGGAGACCGTGGAGCTTTTCTGTCAGTGACAGTTTCACGGTCGGCCACTCGCTCTCAATGATCGAGAACACCACAATGTCGCGCATGGTCCCGTCACGCCACAGGTCGTGGTTACGCAGCACTCCGTCCTGCTTTGCTCCGAGCGCGGCGACGGCCCGGCGGGACCGCTGGTTGTGCCAGTGGGTGCGGAATTCCACGGCAATGCAGTCGAGTGCTTCGAAGGCGCGGGTGAGCTGCAATAACTTCACCTCGGTGTTGAGTCCGGTTCCTTGAGCGCTGGGAGCGATCCAGGTAGACCCGATTTCCAGCCGCCGGTGGTCGGGGCGGAGATTGAGGAAGGTCGTCATCCCTACAGCCTTGCCATCGCTTGCCCTGCGGATCGTCCACGGGACTATCCGGCCGGCGGCGTGTTTGGCCAGCCGGTTCTCGATTTCGGCGCCCATCTCTTCCGGAGAGGGCAACCGGGTGTACCAGACCTTGTACAGGTCGTTCTCGGCAACCGCGTCAGCCAATTCCGCGGCGTGTTCCGGCAAGAGCGGTTCCAAAGTGGTCAGGGAGCCGATGAGCGGAGGGATCGAAACGAAGGTCATCCCGCCAGCCTACAAAACGATCGTGCCTGCAGAAGGCGAAGCGTTGCCTGCCCCGGGGTGTTCAGCAGGAATAGCGGTTGCTACAGTCCTTGATTGGCGGTCCTACTATTCGAGTATCCAACCCGCTGCTGACGGCGATTAGTTTAGTCTGGGCCTATGATTCCTTCGACTTGGACCGCCTATCACCGCGAGGACGACGGCGAGCTTCTCGGCTACCTTGTTGTTGACGGCTCCCTGCACACTCCGGTCACGTTTTTCGGCTATCGACTTGCCGACGCCGCAGACGAGTTCGACGCTAGCCAGGTGCTTCAGGGTGTCGGTCTGAGCTACTTAGCCGATACGTGGCGGCTCTCGCTGAAGGACCGCAAGGAGCCGATCAACGTACAGATCGTCGAAGCCAGTCCTGAACGGCTCCGAGTCAAAAGCATCGATTACGGCTATGCAGAAAACTACGGGACTATCTTCGAGCTACCGGTGCCAGAGACCGGGCGGCTGACAAGGTAACCCGGCCTTCTCACCTGTTTTCATGGCATTGCTCCAAGAATCGGCCGTCTTCGGCGAACTCAAATATTTCAGGAAGAACCTGCTGCTCAGACCATCATCGAGAAGGCTCGACTGCGGTTCGATAATTAGACAGTCTCCTTGAGCCGTGCGGTGGAGTGAATGATGGTTCCGGGAGTCGGTTCCAGGGATCCGGCCGATCCGCCCTCGATGTGCAGCACGAGGCGTCTGGTCCCGCTCGGCGTCGCGGTGGGGAACCAATGCCGGCCACGATTCACCAGGATAAGCAGGCCCTCGAGATCTCCGACCGGTTGGAACGTGGGTGCCCCGCTGCCGTAGGCATCCAGGCCGAGAACCCGTTTAGCGCATGCCGCGCTCTCGGGAACGTCGTCGACGGCGATGCCGACTTCGCTGGCGCATCGGACGTGCTCGGGGCGGAAGGGCCCACCCTGGTCATCGTGGATATCTCTGCGGATGATGAACTCAAGGATGTTGCCGTCCGGGTCCGGGAAGTAGAGGGAATGGGCGTTCCAGTGCGGCGACGTTTCGAATTCATCCCGCCCATCGGCGTCGAGAAGCAGCGGAGCACGCTGGGCTGTCCATTCCTTGGCGCTGTCGAACAGGAGGCGCGGGATGGTGAAGGCGAGATGCTGCTTGCCTCGATCACTAGGCCCCTGTTTGAGGAGGATTATCGACGAGCCGGCCCGAATGGTGAGGGTGCAGCCCTCCCGTGCCGTCGGAAGGCCGAGAAGGGAGCCATAGAACTTTTCTGCCCGGGTGAGGTCTTCTGTTTCAAATTCGACTGAGATTATTCGCATGTTCTTTACCCAACAAGCTCAAGTGGACTTGAGGTCAAGTCGGCTTCGATGGCATTCTTGGGCGATGCCTACGATTGAACCCGACGAGCTCCTTTCCATCGGTTTCATCGCGCGCCGGTCCGGGGTGAGTGTCTCGGCTTTGCGGTATTACGAGGAGCGTGGCCTCATTCGCGCGGCCAGATCGGACATCGGCCGGCGCGTGTTTCCGCGCCACACGCTGCGCCGCCTGGCCGTGGTTGCTGCCGGGCGACGGATCGGACTCTCGTTGGAACAGATCATGTCGACTCTCAGCGCCGTTCCGGTCGATCGCGCCCCAACTCAGCGCGAGTGGACTGGGATCAGCACCCGTTGGGCTGAGCTGGTGGCGGCTCGTATCAGCGAATTGCAGGCGCTCCAGGGCGATCTCGGCGGGTGTATTGGTTGTGGTTGCCTTTCGTTGGGTCGTTGTACGTTGTTCAATCCCGGCGACGTGGCAGCGGTCGAAGGCCCGGGTTCCCGCTGGGTAAGATCGGCCGCGATACGGTCAGCCGGTCGCACGGGCCATAGCGCCAGCTGATTAGGGAAGCCGGGATCCGACGATCTTCCCGTGATGCTGGGTGCCTTTCGCCAGAGCGGGCGCGTCCTGGTCAGCGAGGTGGCGGTGAAGGTCGGACGCTGTCATCGGTCGGTTGAGGAGGAAGCCCTGGACAGCGTCGCAGCCGAGTTCGCGTAGCTGGTCAAGTTGAGCCGGGGTTTCTACTCCTTCCGCGACGACCTGAAGACCCATTCCGTGAGCCATGTCCACGATGGCTTTGAGGATGAGATCTTTGGGCCCGGCGTCGATAAGCACGTCAATGAAGGTTTTGTCGATCTTCAAGGTGGTGAAGGGCAGGTTGCGTAGTCTGCCGAGTGAGGAGTGCCCGGTACCGAAGTCGTCCACCGCCAGCTTCACGCCGAGGGCACGTAGCTCCCGCAACTAGACTGCGATGGCAGCGTCGGGTCCGGCGAGTATGCTCTCGGTGAGCTCTAGGGTGAGGCGGCTAGCAGATAGCCCTGATACCTCAAGGACATGCCTGACGACGTCGACGAAGCCGGGTGTGGTGAGTTGGCGGACGGACAGATTCACGGAGACAGCCAAGTCACCCGAAGCGGAGGGCACCTGAGAGATCTGGCAGCAGGCTTCGGCAAGTACCCAGGCGCCAATGGGGACGATCAACCCGTTCTTTTCGGCGATGGGGATGAAGTCAACGGGTGAAATCGGGCCGAGGGTGGGTGGTGCCAGCGCAGCAGCGCTTCGGCCGCTATGGTCCGGCCCGTAACCAGATCGCAGATCGGCTGGTAATTGAGGGTCAACTGACCGGTTTCAGGAGCAACGTGCAGGTCCGCCTCCAGCTGCACCCGTGCGGTGAGCATTTGGTGCATACCGGCCCGGAAGCTTTGCCATTGGGCTTTGCCGGCTGTTTTGGCCGCGTACATCGCCAGGTCGGCGTTGCGGAGCAGATCCTCGGGACCGACGGGGTGTTCTCCACCGGCTTCGGCAAGCCCGATACTGGCGCAGGGGATGATGCGTTGGCCACTGATGTCAACCGGTTTACCGAGTGTTTCCACGATCCGTCGGGCGAGTACCTCACCCTGCGCGGTAGACGTTTGCTCGGCGAGGATCGCGAACTCGTCCCCACCGAGCCTTGCCACGGTGTCGCCGGTCCGAACAATGGTGCCGAGCCGTTCGGCGATCTCACAGAGCAGTTGGTCTCCGGCTTTGTGTCCGAGGGTGTCGTTGACATATCTGAAGTCATCGATATCGATCATCAACAAGATGGTGGTGGCATCGGTCCGTTCGGCCTGAACCAAGGCAAGCCCGACCCGATCCATCAGCAACGCCCGGTTCGCTATTCCCGTTAGCGGGTCGTGGAAGGCCCGATGCTCCATTTCCATGGCCTGACGGGCTAGCGCGTCCCTGGTCTCGCGCAACCGCCGGTCCGCGGTCTTGGCCGCGGTGATGTCACGCCCAACATACGCCAGCCGCAGCACTGCTCCGGCTTCATCCCTGACAGGTGAGATCGCCAGCGACATCTCCACTGGCATCCCGTCGGCCCGAAGCCGGACTGTCTCCATTTGTTCGATCCGCCGTCCCGCGGACACCTCAGCCAGAATGTACTCAAACTCGGCAGATAAGTCTGCCGGAATGAGCCGGACAAATGATTTACCGATCATCTCAGCCGCCGTGTAACCATAGATCCGCTCGGCGCCCGCGTTCCAGGTCCGCACAGTACCGTCCAATTCAGTGCTAAAAATCGCGTCGGACGACGTCGTGACGATCGCGGCGAGCTGCCCGGACAACTCGGACGCTGCTGCCCGTTCGCTGACATCGCGCACGAACGCATACATCGACATCCCATCAGGATCCTCTTGCGCCCAGATTGTCAGATCAATGGGGAACTCACGGCCCAGCCGGTGCTGAGCAGTAACCTGGACCGGTCGCCCGACCAGCCGCGCTTCGCTCGTATCCACGAACCGGTGCAACCCTGCATCATGTGCTGCCCGGTCCTGTTCGCGGATGATCAGTTTGCTGACCGTCTGGCCAATGGCTTCGTCCTTGGTGCTGCCGAAAAGTCTCTCCGCCGCGTGATTCCAATCGGTCACCACCCCGAGAGCATTCATTCCAACGAAACCATCAGCGGCGGTGTCGACCAGCCGCTGCGCTCGCTGGTCAGCTTTCAGCAGCTTCATCTCCGAACCATCGGGCATTTCTTACTCTCTCAACTCGGGACCACGCGGGCCTGCCCGAGCTGGTGAGCGCGTCGTGGGCTGCCGAATCGAGCCCCGTGTGGACACCATCCTCGCCTGAGTCTATCGGCACCCAAACCCAGGCTGTTAGAGGTACCCCTGCGGTTCCCCGCAAGCTGATGCGATAACGCCGGACCGCGTGCGTGTCCTTGTCGCCAGGTTCTGGTCGGGCGACCGGTCGACTGATACCGTTTTTGCATGGGGAGCAACCGGTTTCAGCGTTGGGTTGGCATTGTTATTGCGGTCTTGGCCGGTGGTGCCGCCGCGCTGCTGTGGTTTGCAGTTGCCAGTGGTGACCCTGAAGTCCGTGATGAACCCTCCGAGGGTATCGTCCTGGGATTCTGGCGTGTCCTCTACGATGCCGAAGCGCCTGCGCTACGCGTGATCCTGACGGCAGTGGCTATGGCCCTCTTGCTCGCTATCGGGGTCGCCTTGCTCGAACGGCGGATCTCTTCGAGGTCACGACGCTCAGATGACGCCGCAGCCGCTCCGCTGGCACCGAAGATTGTGATGGCAGCTACTCGCGGAGTGTATGCGGGTCCGGTCACGGTGACTGTCCTGATCCCCGCTCACAACGAGGAAATCTCCTTGCCATCGACCATCGCCTCGCTCCTCGCCCAGTCCCACCCGCCAGACCGTGTCATCGTCGTGGCCGACAACTGCACCGATTCAACTCCCGACATCGCCCGCAACGCAGGCGTCGAGCTATTCCTCTCAGTGGACAACGAGCACAAGAAGGCTGGCGCGCTGAACCAGGTGCTGGCACAACTCCTGCCGGGCCAGAAGGACAACGACGTCGTCATGGTGATGGATGCTGATACCAGGCTCGACGACGGTTTCATCGAGGCAGCCATCGCGCGGTTCACCAATGACAGGGCCCTGATGGCTATCGGTGGCCTTTTCTACGGCGAGGATGGTCACGGTCTGCTAGGGCAGTTCCAACGCAACGAGTACATCCGGTACGGGCGCGAGATTCGCCGACGGCGGGGCCGTGTGTTCGTACTGACCGGCACCGCTTCGATGTTCCGTCCCGTCGCCCTTCGCACCGTGGCAGGGAGCCGGGGCCAGTCGATCCCGGGTGCGCCCGGCATGGTGTATGACACGGCCGCGTTGACTGAGGACAACGAACTGACAATCGCGCTGAAGTCTCTCGGCGCCCAGATGGTGTCACCCGCGCAATGCACTGTGGTCACCGAGCTGATGCCCAGCTGGCGGACCCTGTGGGCCCAGCGGCTACGGTGGCAGCGCGGCGCGCTGGAGAACCTCGGCGCATACGGTCTGAGGTCACAGACCATGCGGTACTGGGCACAACAACTCGGTATCGGCTACGGGGTCATTGCCCTCAGCTCCTATCTCCTGCTGATCCTGCTGGCGCTATTGTCACTGGAGAACTGGATCTGGTTCCCCTTCTGGCTGGGACTCGGGGCGCTCTTCATGGTTGAGCGGGTTGTCACGGTCTGGAAGGGCGGGTGGCGGGCGCGGATCCTCGCGGCGACCCTGTTTCCCGAATTGCTGTTCGATACGGTCCTGAACCTTGTCTACGTGAAGGGGATCCTGGATATCGCCGTCGGCAGGCAGGCGGCCTGGAAACATGTCACCCACGAAACCCCCGAACCTCACAACCAGTCCCTGGAGGTCGGTCGATGATCAAGACGGCTGTTGTCGAGTTGCCCACCGGGATTTTGTTGCCCGAATCAATTGTGCACACCGAGGTGTTCGCGGTTCTTGCCGCCTTTGTCGCCATCAATACGGTGATGTATGCGGCGCTGGCCGCCTCGAAGGTATTGCCGAAGGTCTACCCCTCAGACTGGGTGCGGGGGCGCAATCGCCGTTCGGAGACGCGCAGCATTCACCCGGAGGGTGCGTCTTGAAGAAGCGCCTGATGTGGGCCGCTGCGGAGCGTCAACCGCGAGGATAGTTCGATCCCACGCTGACAGGCCATCCCAGCAGTAGACAGGAGGACGGGCGGAATGAGTAACACGGTAGACCGGGAACGGCTGCTCCAGTTACGTCTTTCCGCCCAGTTGATCCGGAACGACGACGGCGCCCGGCCACCGGTTCGCGACGTCGTCGGGCGGCTGCTGGCGATGCAGGCGCAGGACTTCAACCAGGCCCTGTGGGCTGTCGGTCTACGGTCGCCAGGCTTAACCCGGGGCGATGTCCTTGCGGCGCTCGAACGCGGCGACATCGTGCGGTCGTGGCCCATGCGCGGCACGCTGCACTTTGTGCTGCCGGCCGATCTACGCTGGTTTCTCAGTCTCACCACAGACCGTCTGCTTGCCGGCGCTGCTGCCCGACGCCGGGAGTTGGGGCTTGACCAGGTGACGCTCGAGCGAGCACGCGCTGTCGCCCGGACGGTGCTGGCCGGCGGCGGACAATTGGGCCGCAACGAGTTCCTCTCCGCGCTCAATGTGGCGGGCATCGACACAGCCAGCCAACGCGGCTACCACCTGATCTGGTATCTCGCACAGACCGGCACTCTCTGCTGGGGTCCACCCGCCGGCACCCAGCAGGCGCTGGTGTTACTCGACGAGTGGGCGCCATCCGGCGCCGAGCCGGACCGAGAGGAAGCGCTCGGCCGTTTCGTCCTCGGGTACTTCACCGGGCACGGTCCGGCCACACTCCGGGATTTTGTCTGGTGGTCCAAGCTGACGGTCGCCGACGCGAAAGTTGGATTGGCACTGGCCCGCAGCCACCTGACAGAGCTGATCTGTGACGACATCACCTATTGGGTGGCAACGGCGCGCTCCGAGGACCTACCGCGGACGGCGGGCCTGAACCTCCTGCCGGCGTTCGACGAGTATGTGATCGGCTATCAGGATCGTTCACCGGTGCTCGCACCTGAGTACGCGCAGCGCATAGTCCCCGGCGGCAACGGGGTGTTCAGGCCCACCGTGGTGACGAACGGCCGCGTCACCGGGACCTGGCGTAGCTCTGCGGGCCGGTCCGGCGGCCCAGTCGCCGATTCGTTCGAGCCAATGACGAGGAGGAATGAGCGAGAGTTACTCAGGGCGGGACGTTCATACGAGAGGTTTACCGCTGCACCTAACGCCAGTTCTCCCCCGCGAGGGGGTCTGGAGACATACCCGGCAGAGGCGAGGCCCGCACAGGAGCGTTGACCTCACGGGGTCCCGGGTCCAGCCGCTGGTCGGACAAGGCGCAGGAGCCGCCCAAGTTCGCGGACCTCGGCCGCCGACAGCGCATCGAAGCGGGGGGCGAGCGCTTCCTGGTAGCCACGCTGGAAGTCATCAACCTCGTCCCGCGCCCGGTCGGTGAGGGTGACGATCCGGGCGCGCGCGTCCGCCTGATCAACCTCCACCCGGACAAGTCCTGCCCGTTTGAGCGCCTCGACGGTCTGGCTGACGGCACCGCTGGTGACATTCAGGG
Organism: Arthrobacter glycogeni; assembly: GCF_054511155.1. Lineage (NCBI taxonomy): Bacteria > Bacillati > Actinomycetota > Actinomycetes > Micrococcales > Micrococcaceae > Arthrobacter > Arthrobacter glycogeni. The sequence goes on from NZ_JBTNDE010000008.1 coordinate 69,868, forward strand.
CGGCAGCCAGACCTCCAATTCCTAGCCCTTCAGAACGGGATAGTTGATACAGCAGGTTCATCTGCGCCCGGCCAAGCCGACGTTCCCGGAACGGGTAGGTGCCTCCCGCGGCGAAGTCACGAGTCAGCGACCCGATAGCGTCGATCGCCTGAGCAAGGTGTTTGTCCCGATCCGATGCCGTCCCACCCGCCATCAGCGACTGACCAGGGGAAGCTGATGCAGGTAAGTCTCGTCAGTAACCTGGCGCACAATGAATTCAGCCAGATCCGCTCGCCCTATCGATGTGCTGGCATTGACACCCACCCATCCCACGCGATACCGGCCAGAATACGGTTGGTCAAGCAGCCGCGGACCGCGCACCACAACCCAGTCCAGGCCGCTCTCCTGCAGGACAATCAGGTGCTCCTTGGCATCCCTGAGAACCTTTGGTGCAAGTAGTTTCAGCAGGGTGCGGATGATGTGGTCAGGCATTTTGGGGCGGTCGTGCCCAGGGTCGGGAAGTCCGCCGCCGGAAAGCGACACGATACGGCTCACCCCGTGCCCGGCCATGGCCGCGGTGATGTTGCGAATTCCATCGGTCTGAAGAAAGGCGGGGGAGCCCTTCACCTGCCCAAAGACGCTGATCACGGCGTCCGAACCGTCAATCACCCGCGCCACCGCCTTGGCATCCAACACATCGCCCTCGATGACGGTGAGCCGCGAATTGGTCTGCGGAATCGATAATCCCGACCGCGCCAACGCGCGCACCGCGTAACCGGCAGCAAGCGCCTGCTCAATCACCAAGCGGCCTGTCCTACCCGAACCGCCAAATACCGCGAGTGTCGCCACTGTCTTGTCCATTCTCGGTCCTGCCCTTCCACTAGATGGGTTAGCTACTAAACTAAATGCATTAGGAGCTAAAGTAAACCATGTGCGAACCAAGAGACACGGCGCCAAATCGGCGGGTCTTGCCTCGGTTTAACCCGACTCCTATTCTTAGGTACCCGACAGACCGCAATCCTCGGACGCGGCCCTATCGGTCCGTCCCGGAAAGAGGCTGGCATGGCAACAAGTGAAATAGCGATTAGCGCCGAAGCTGTAGTACGACGCTTCGCCGATGTGGTCGCCGTCGACGGCGTCAGCCTCGCGGTGAGACGGGGCGAAATCTATGGGTTTCTCGGACCGAATGGGGCAGGCAAATCGACGCTTACACGTGTCCTGTGCACCTTGTTGAAACCCTCAGCGGGTCGCGCGACGGTAGCTGGATACGATGTGGAGTCCCAACCCGGGCAGGTGCGGTTGCGCGCCGGTGTCGCCCTGCAGGAAGCAGCCCTGGACGATATGCAGACCGGGGCCGAAATGCTGGCTCTTCAGGGGCGCTTTTACGGGCTGTCCGACAAAGCAACGAAAGCCCGGGTCGGCCAGTTGACCGAACTGGTGGATATCGGGGAGGCGCTCAATCGCAGAATAGGCACCTACTCGGGCGGAATGAAGCGCCGGCTGGACCTTGCTTTGGCGCTCGTTCACGATCCCGAAGTGCTCTTCCTCGACGAGCCGACCACAGGCCTTGACCCGGTCAGCCGGGCCAAAGTGTGGCAGGAGGTACGAAGGCTCAACGAAGAGCTGGGAGTGACGGTCTTCCTCACCACCCAGTACCTCGAGGAGGCGGACGAACTCGCCGATCGGGTCGGCATCATCAATAGGGGCACACTGGTTGCCGAAGGTACGCCAACCGAGCTCAAACGCACGATCGGTACGGATGTGGTCACTGTCAGCATTGCCGGTCAACCGTTGAAAGCGCGGCGGGCACTGGAAACCCTTGATCTGGTCGAACGCATCGAAGTAAATGAGACAACCCTGACGCTCAGCGTGTCCGACGGACCCTCAGCGATCAGCCCCATCGCGGTGGCGCTGGCTCAAGTGAACGAGGTTGAGGTTCTCGAACTGTCCCTGCGTAGGCCCTCACTCGACGACGTCTTCCTGTCCGTGACCGGCGAGCACATCACCACCTCGACCTCGCCCGCCGTCGGCGCCTCAGTTCCACCACAATCACGGGAGTCCTAATGGCAACATCGACCACATCGACGCGAGCCTCCCGGATCGAACCCAAAAGTGCTGGATTCATCCGTGACCTCACCTCCGTGGCGGGGCGGGCGCTCCGTGCGATACCGCGGGAACCAGCAGCGGTGATCCCCGCCCTCCTGATCCCGCTCTTCTTCTTCATCGTGAACATCGGCGCCCTGGAACCGGTAGCGCAGGCCACCGGAGTCGAGGACTTCCGAGCCTTCCAGCTGCCCGTGGCCATCGTCTTCGCGGTAACCGGGGTGTCACGGGCAAGCGGACTGGTGACTGACATCAGCAGCGGCTACTTCGACAGACTCCTCCTCACCCCGATGCGCCGTTCGGCGCTCCTTCTGGGCCTGATGGTCGCCGATCTTGTGCTGGTCATGGCCCTGTGCGTGCCGGTCCTCATCCTCGGGGTCATCGTCGGCGTCAACTTCGCCACCGGCCTGCTCGGGGTGATCGGATTCGTGGTTATCGCCGGCCTCTGGGGCCTGGCTTTCACCGGGTTCCCCTACGCTATCGCGCTACGCACCGGCAGCCCGGCGGCGGTCAACTCATCATTCCTACTGTTCTTCCCGTTCGCGTTCCTCACCACCGCGTTCCTGCCCAAAGAGGCCCTGACCGGTTGGCTTGCGACAATCGCTGACTACAATCCGATCACCTACCTCCTCGCCTCCCTCAGATCGTTGCTCACCGACGGGTGGATCTGGGCGGACCTCTGGCCGGGACTCACGGCAATTCTCGTGGTCGGTGCCACGAGCTTCGCGCTGGCCTTTGCCGCCCTCAGGGGACGCGTCTCACGCGGGTGATTCTCAGCGTTCCTCTGAGTTCTGCAGGGAGGGAAGGCGGACGGCGAACCGTACTCCCGGCCCCGGAGCCAGGTTCTGTGCGGTCACTGACCCGCCGTGATCGGCGACCACTGCGCGGACGATGGCGAGGCCCAGACCCACGCCTGCTGCCGCGGGGGTGCGGGCGTCGTCGAGGCGGACAAAGCGGTCAAAGACTCGCTCAGCATCCTCCGGCGGGATACCAGGACCGGCGTCGGTAATCTCCAGCACGAAGTCGTCAGCTTCCGTCGTCAGCGCCACACGGATCGGCGAAGCCCCGTGCGCCGCCGCGTTCTCCAGGAGATTGCGCACCATCCGGGCCAGCCGTGCGGGCCGGCCAAGAACCCGCGCCGCTCCGACGGCACGGGTCTGCACCGACACCGTGGGATGTGCCACGCGTAGCGCAGCCACTTCGCGGAAGACGATGTCATCCAAGTCGACCACCTCGGCACCCGGAGCGGCCTGCGGGTCGCCGCTTGCCGCCAAGGCCAGCAGATCGTCGACCAGCCGCTCAAGTGCGATGAGGTCGCCATGCCGGTTGGTGCGTTCGGTGTCCTCGTCGGTGAGTTCCGGGTGGGCGATCTGCACGTCGAGGTTCGCACGCATCCTGGCGATGGGGCTGCGAAGTTCATGGGATGCGTCCGCAACGAACTGCTGCTGCTGCTTCGCGGCCCGCTCGACCCGGTCGAGCATGCCATTCATGGTGGCCGCCAACCGGGCGATTTCATCGCCGGTGCGCGGGTCGGGGACCCGCCGGGACAGCGTCTCCGACCCGATACCCGCCACCTCGCGTCTGATGGAATCCACCGGCTCCAGCACACGCCCGACGAGCAGCCACACCCCTGCTCCGAGCAGGGCGGCGGTGAGTGGCACGCTCACGAGGAGCCCCACCGAGAGGGTATCCACGCTTTCGTTGACGTCGTCCATCGAGGTGGCGGTGTGGACCACGACGTCGCCTGGCTGCTCGGATCGCACCCGGTAGGGCTCGCCGTCGTTGGGCGCAATTACCGTGGTGAAGACTGCCGCATCCACCGCGGGCGCGACCAGGCGGATTCCTCCCGTGCCACGCGCTGTGGCGGCAATCACGGTCCCTGCAGGATTGAGAATCACCGCGAAGGAGTCCTCATCGCCGGCCGGCGGCAACACTGTCGGGGAGGCGGCGGACTGGGCCTGCGCGAGTACCGTCGCTGCACGCACGGTGAGCGTCTCGTCAACCGATTCGGTGAGCACCACGCGCTGCGCCGTGATCAGGGCCCATCCGGCGAGTGCAAGTACCGCCAGCACCAGGACAGTTACGACGGCGGTCGTTCGGCCGCGGATGCCGGCGAGCACGTCAGCCCTCCTCGATTCGATAGCCTGCGCCCCGCAGGGTCGTGATCCGCGCCGTTGAACTGTGCGTCTCCAGCTTTCGCCGCAAGCGGCCGATGTAGACCTCGACAATGTTCGGATCTCCGTCGAAGAAGTCCGTCCAGACTCCTTCGATGATCTGGTGCCTGGACAGGGACTCACCGGCGTGACGGATCAGGTAGTGCAGCACCTCGAACTCACGGGAAGTGAAGGGCACCTCCCGGTCCCCGACGTGCGCCCGTCGGGTCCGCGCGTCGACGGACAGATTGCCGACCGATTCCGGCGTCGGTGCGCGGGTTCCCCGCCTGAGCAGGGCATGCAGCCGGGCCACGAGTACCACGAAGGAGAATGGTTTGACCAGATAGTCGTCTGCTCCGGTGTCCAGCGCCTCCGATTCGTCGAGTTCACCGTCTTTGGCGGTGAGCATGAGGATCGGTGTCCAGCATCCCGCGCGCCGCAACTCGCGGCACACCACGAACCCGTTCATGCCGGGGAGCATAATGTCGAGGACAATCGCGTCGAAGGAACCCTCGGTTGCCCGCCACAGGCCACCGGGGCCGTCGTGTTCCGTTTCGACCAGGAAACCTTCGGCGGTCAACCCACGCGCGACGATCGACGCCAGTTGGATGTCGTCATCGACGATGAGCACCTTCACCTTCCGGGCTCCCTCCTGCCGATACCGACCATGATAGATCCGCAACGCCGGCGGCGCAGCGCATCGCCACCTTAAATTTGGTGGCCTGACGGCAGCCTGAACTTCCGGTTGTCGTGGTTCAGGAACGGGTCAGCACCCCGGACCCACTATGGAAGTCGGACCGGCCGTTTCGCCGGAGATTGGAGCAGACCATAAAAAATCGAACACGGCAGACGATCGTAGCGGTCGGACTGAGCACCTTGATGGCCGCAGAGGTCACCGGGTGCGCGGGCGTCGCCCCGTCGGCGTCGACTACGTCACCTGACCAAGCATCCGCAGCCCTCCCGGTAGGGGACCAGCCTGTGACGCTTGACCCGTCGACCTTTACCACTGACATCGACAATCCGTACTGGCCGATGAAGCCAGGCACCCAGTGGAGCTACCGCGAAGTCGGCGGTACCGGAGACACCCTGAGTGTCACGGTCATCGTCACTTCTGAGACGAAGAAGATCGCCAACGGCGTGACGGCCCGGGTAGTGCGCGACACGGTCCGGCGGGGCGACGTCATCGTGGAGGACACGATCGACTGGTACGCGCAGGACGCCGCCGGAGCTATCTGGTACCTCGGCGAAGACACCGCCGATTTTGAGAACGGGAAGCTGGCGTCCCGCGCCGGCTCGTTTGAGGCTGGCGTGAACGGCGCACTGCCCGGAATCGCGGTGCCCGCGAAACCCGCAGTCGGCATGGCATACCGCCAGGAGTACCTCGCCGGTGAAGCCGAAGATAACGGTGAAGTTCTCAGCGTTAAGGCGATGGCCGAAACCCCCGCTGGCCATTTCGACGATGTGCTTATGACGTGGGACACGATCACTATCGAACCCGACGTCGGCCAGGTCAAGTTTTACGCAACGGGGGTTGGTCCGGTACTCGCACTCGGAGCCGCTGGCGGCTCAGGACGTGAGGAGCTAGTCGCTATTGACACGGTGGCGGCGGGGACCGGTCTGGGCCCGCTCGGCAGTCCCTAGTCAGCCGAGCGTCAGCATCTGAAGAGTATTGTCCACAATCGAAGGAGGAAATCAATCATGGAACCAGGAACACGGAAAAGAATCATGACCACGGTCGCCGTTGCCGTCGCACTTGTTGGCGGGGGTGGCGCGGTGGCCGTCGCGGGAAACATGGAGGAGGATGCGTCGGAGACGGCGATAACCGGCGACGCGCTGAATCGGGCCGGGTCCGCGGCGCTGACGTTCATCGGTGAAGGCACTGTGACAGGCACCGAGATCGGCGACGAAGAAAGCTACTACGAAGTCGAGGTGACCAGAGGCGACGGCTCACAAGTTGACGTTCAGCTCGACGAAACGTTCACCGTCGTCGGCTCTAAAGCTGACACCGAAGACGACGGGTAGGCCGCCATTTGGCTGACTAGGCTCCGAGCCGTGCCTCATGCAGGCGGTCATCGAGCTCTTCGAGATCCTTGACCGCCGCACACAGCAGTAGCTGCCCGAAGGTCGGCGTGGCGGCCTGTGCCGGGAGGTCGGATTCAGCAGGGAGCGGAGGCGTGGCGGTGCGTTCGCATAGTTCGCGGGCATCGAGGACCGCACGCACCAGCGGGTGCCGCAGGGCTTCCAGGCCAGAGAGTCGCTGCTCGGAGCTCTCGATCCGGCGACGGGCGGGTGGGGCGGCGTCGGGGGAATCAACCACGACCGCGAGGCTGCCAGCTCGCGCAGTAGATGACCGTGCCAGGCGGCGTCCAGTGTCCGGTGATGCCCGTTGCGGTTCCATGCTGCCTTACGCTCGAATGGAGGCAGCACCCCAGCGGGCTGCCCGTGTTGCATCACCGGCGCGTCCGGTCCTCACCGGATGGCCTAGCTCTCGGGTTCAACGTCCCGGGCGCGCGGCCGGTTCCTGTTGCTGACGATAGTGATCGCAGAGGATCAAGGCAATAATCAGCATGCTTTCTTTATTCGAGTGTAGGGGACTCCTGCTGGCAGTGACGAGTCCATGACAATATCGCCGGTAGCGGATTGCAGGATCTTCTCTCCCGCAGGTCGCCTATTGTAGGTCTATGTCGATCAGTTCGGCTCCCGGCTGGGGCGCCTCTCAGGTAGAACGTGTTGTAGAAACGGTACTGCCGACGCGCTACGGCGTGTTCCGGATGGTGGGCTATCGCGACGCTCAGGAAAACGAGCACGTAGCGCTGGTCCGAGGTGACATTGAGGGGATCGTGCCGCTGGTGAGGGTCCACTCCGAATGCCTCACGGGAGACGCGCTCGGCTCCTACCGGTGCGACTGTGGCGAACAGTTGGATGCGTCGCTGCGGCGCATCAGCGAGGAGGGCACCGGCGTCGTCATCTATGTCAGGGGCCATGAAGGCAGGGGGATCGGCCTCCTCGAAAAGCTTCGTGCCTACGCGCTGCAGGACCAGGGCGTGGATACAGTGGACGCCAATACCACTCTCGGGCTCCCGGTCGATGCCAGGGACTACCAGCAGAGCACCGAGATCCTCCTCGACCTTGGTGTCACCCGCATCCGGCTGTTGTCCTCCAACCCCGCCAAGCAGGAGGCGCTGGAAAGCGGCGGGATCACCGTCGCCTCACGCAGTGGGCTGAACGTTGCGCAGCGCCCCGAGAACGCCGGCTATATCGCCACCAAACGTGCCAGGATGAGGCACGACCGCGAACCCGCCCAGGATGTGTGGCGCCACCTCACCGAGGGAGTTGTCCCGCGGGGGTCGGTCCACGGCCTCGGAGCCGACCTGCTCGCCCGGTACGGCCCCCTGGTTCAGGCGATCCGCCCGGACGGACGGCTGGTGATCGGCCAGCTCGGGCAGAGCCTGGACGGATTCATCGCATCGCGCACCGGCGATGCCCGGTTCGTCACTGGCGGGGAGGACCGCGAACACCTGCACCGGCTCCGGGCACTCGTGGACGCCGTCGTGATCGGCGCGTCGACAGTCGCGTCCGACGACTGCCAGCTCACCGTCCGCACGGTTGCAGGAACGAACCCCGTCAGGGTGGTGCTTGATCCTCAGGGCCGGATCCCTCGCGGCTCCCTGGTACTGACCGATGGTGCAGCCCCCACTCTCTGGCTGGTCGGGAACAAGGCGGTCATCCCGGAAGCCCTTGCCGCTCAGGTGAGCGTCAGGCGCCTGTCCGCCGAAGAATTCGAGCCACGCCGCATTCTTGACCTGCTGGCGGAGCTCGGCCACCCGCGGGTTCTGGTGGAAGGCGGCGGGCACACGGTGTCGCGTTTCCTTGAGGCGGGTGCGCTCGACCGGCTGTACCTCACCTGCGCACCCATCCTGGTGGGCGACGGCGTGCCGGGTATCCGCTTCACGGGGAGCGACGCGCTCTCAGGCGCTCTCTCCGCTCCCGTAAGGCGCTTCGAATTTGGCCGGGATATCTGCACCGAGTTCGACTTTTCGGCTGCGGTTTCCGCCTCTGTTGCGTAAGAGCCCACGCACGGCCAGCACCAGCAGCAGGGCTGCGCCGGGCAGCACCGATACCAGCGCCAGCAACCCGTAGCCCACCGACACCTCAAGTCCGAGGGCGCCCGGGTAGCCGGTCATGATGAACGCCAGCGCCGCGACTCCCTCGCGCGGACCCCACCCGCCCAGATTCAGGGGGATGGACATGCCGGCCAGGCAGATCGCTGCGAGAACGACGACGTCGGCAGTGTCCAGGTGGGGCGCCGTCAGCGCGGCCGACACGGCAAACAGGGACGCATACGACGCCCACCCCAGTACCGACAGAGCCCACACCGCGGCGACGGCCCGACCGGGAAGCCGCCGCAAGGACGGTCGTGCGGCGAGGAGCACCAGCACCGCACCGGCGGCAACAGCTGCCGCGAGCCGCCAGTCGGTGGTGAGAAGTGCGGTCACAGCGGCAAAGAGTACCACCACGGTGCCGGCCAGGCGTTCGCCTAGCACCGAGCCGATACTGTCGAGCCAGCTGGAGTGGTGGGCTGAGCGTTGCCGAGCGGTGCGAATGGCGTCGCCGGCGAGCCCGCCGGGTAGCACCGAGTTCAGGAACGACGCCTCATAACACTGGACGAGTGCGCCACTTCGGGGTAGCCGCATCGCGAATCCGCTGGACACCAGCCGCCAGCGTTGTGCCTGGGCGGCGGTCCCGATCAGGCCAAGCAGCAGCGCTGCGGCGATCGAGGGGGCGGTGAGAGCCTCCGTCCCGGCAGCGAACGGCGCGGTCCCGAAGGTCAGCACGAGGTAGTAGATGACCGCCGCGGCGCAGGCCGCCTGGAGAATCCCCAGCCAGATCCGGCGCGTCACTGCTGCGGAGGGAGGGCCAGCAGGTCCCGGTGCCCAATCGTGATGCGTAGCGAGCCGTCAGCGGCCTGGGCGCTCCGACGGGAGAGCCACTGCCCCACGTCGTCGGCTAGGGCCGGGTTTTCCTCACGGATGGCATCGGCCCGGTCGCCAAGGAACCGTTCAATGAGCTGGGAATGATTGCCCGTGAGTTCCCACGGTGTCTCCACCGTGGTGACGGCGAACCCGGCATCAGCGAGGAACCGGGCGGTGAGATCAACGCCTCGTGGTCCTGCGCGACCCCCGCGATTCTGGTGGGTGTTGAAGGTGTCGTTGAGGAGGCCGTCCAGGGGATCCGCGGGGTGGATGGCCATTACCCCGGTAACGCTGAGGCTGAACAACGCGGCGGTTCTCGTTTCGGCAAGCGCCGCGCACAAAGTGTGGAGCTGCGCCGGGGTGAGCAGATCCAGCAGCGCTGAACAGGTGACAATCCGGGGCCCGTCAGCCGGCGGACCTTCGCCGAGAATCCGCCCGAGGTCATCTATCCCGGCAACCACGGCTTCCGTGCCGGCGACGCCGTCGAATGCTGGGGCGCTCGCCGTGTACTCCAGGAGATCCGGGTCGTGGTCAATCAGGGTCCAATGCTGGGTCAGGGCCGGTTGGGTCAGGGCCAGCTGCGGGGCCAGCCACGCCTGGTTGGCTCCGGTACCCGCTCCGAGATCGAAAACCCGGATCGTACGGGCGTCGTCGCCGTCGGGCAGTGAACCCTGGGTCAGGAAAGCCTGCAGTTCGGCAATGAGCGGCAGGCTGGACTGCCGGGCGGCTTCGTCGGCGGGGCGACGGAGGGTGAGCCAGCCGCTGCTGATCGGCCGGGGCGCGTCGGAATCGGGGTTGGTCACCGATGAATGATTCTCAGGAGTGTTGTCGCGGTCTTGGCCCATGTCGGCAGTGTATCGCGGCGGCGCAGAGCGGCGTCCCGCCAGGATCGGCGCAGGGCCGGGTCGGTGAGCCAGTCCCGCAGCAGCCCGGCCAGTTGGTCCGGGTCGTAAGGGTCGACGACGCCGCCCGGCAGCGTCGGGCACGCGCGAACGGCGCCACGATCGAAAGCGTTGCCAGCAGCGCCCCCGGTGAGTGCCTCGACGGCGCCGGTGCCCGCGCCGACCACGCCCGGGATCCCGCGGGCCAGCCCCTCGGTGACCACCATGCCGAAGGTTTCAGCCACCGACGGCAACAGCACCAGGTTCGTCCGGTTCCATTCGGCGTCGAGCTCGGGACCCTGCAGTACCCCCGGAAAGGTGATGCGGCCGGGCTCGAAGCGGTCTGCGAGGTGTTGCAACATCGCGACGTGGGAGCCGCCCTGCTGACCTGCGCCGCCCACGAAAGCAGCGGTCCACGGCAGGTCGGTAACGTCGGCGAGCGCCGCCAGCACCATCGGGTGGTTCTTCCGGGGCGTCAGGGACCCCAGCAGCAGCAGATGCGGGGGGATGCTACCCGTTGCCAACGCCGCAGGTTCGGTGCCGGGAGGCACCGCGTGTACCCGATCCAGCCGGTAGCGGCGGAGCAGATCATCCCGGGCCCAGACGCTGGTGCAGATCACACCGCTCGCGTGCTGCAGCGCCGCTTCCTCGGAGGCCGCAAAAGCGGTCATCTCCTGTTCGGATAGGCCGGTCTCTGCTGGGAGCGGCAGATGCAACAGCACCCAGACGGTGGTCCCGGCGTCGACGGCGGTGCGGATCGCCTCGGGAGCCGCGGACGCGATGATCCCGTCGACCACCACCACCGGCTCCTGGCGGAGCGCCCGGGTCAGCGCCCGATGGTCTTCGGGGGTGGCATTCGGCCAGTTGCCTCTTACCGGGGAGATCGCCACGAGATGTCCGGCCTCGCCGAGGGCGGCGGCGAGGTAGTGGTTGTAGACGCTGCCGCCGCTCGGTCCTGGCAGACCGCGGGGAACTACCAGACCCAGCTCCACGTCGCGGCTAGCGTGGGGCGTCGGCTGGTGTGAAGTCCACCGAATAGCCAGCCCATGCGTCGGGGTGTTCGCGGAGCACGACATCCAGCCCGTCGAATAGCACCGTGTCGAAGCGCTTGCCCAGTTGGTCCGAGATATACCGGGCAACAGCTTCGGTCGTGGAGAGGACGCCGTCGAAGTCGGGATGCTCATCAAGATTCTGGTACCGCAGGCCGTTCAACACCTCGCCGAGCATGGCGGTCGCCTCGCCGATGTCGATCACCACCGCGTGCTCCGTCAGCTCACGACGCCGCCATGTCACCTCCACTACGAGGGTGGCCCCATGCAGCCCCTGGGCGGGTCCGAAGAAGGGGTCGGGCAGGCTGTGGGCGATCATCACGTGGTCGCGGACGGTCAGGCGATACATGGGGCTCCTGAGGGAGGGGGTGGCCGCGGCGATGGCGGGATCTCGATGGCGGGTTCGTCGGCGCACGGGTAGGCGATCACATGGCAGAGGGCGGACAGGGTACCGCTGGAAAGGTCGCGCATCACATGGGGGAGGTCTTCGAACTGCGACGTTCCGCTGAGCAGCGCATCGAACGCCGGATCCTTCAGGGCGTCCAGGGCGGCAGCGAGCCGGTCCTGGTGGGTCCGGCGGGCGCGGCGCGGCGCGGCGATGCTTCCCACCTGGCTGGCCCTGATGCTGAGGCGTCGGGCGTGGAAGTCCGCACCCAGCGGCACCTGGGGCTCGTGGGTGCCGTACCAGGACAGCTCGATCACCTCGCCTTCGTCGCCGAGCAGGCCAAGCCCCAGAGCCAGGCCGGCGGCTGTGGAGGAGCAGTGGAACACGATGTCGCAGTTGCCCAGGGCATCGTCCGGGTGCACCCAGTCGACCCCCAGTTGCGCAGCGAGGTCGGCGCGGGACGGATCCGGGTCCACCAGCTGGAGGCGGTCCAGCGGGAACCGGCGCAGGAGCATCGCCAGCGTCGCACCGATCATGCCGCCGCCGACGACGGCGATCCGGTCGCCCATGCAGGGTCGGGCATCCCACAGGGCGTTGACCGCCGTCTCGACGGCGCCAGCCAACACGGCGCGCTCGCTCGGGACGTCGTCGGGAATCACGGTAAGCGCCGCAACCGGAACCACATACAGGTCCTGGTGAGGGTAGAGGCAGAAGACCCGCTGGCCCACCAGGGTTGCGGGTCCTTCTTCCACGACGCCGACGGAGAGGTAGCCGTACTTCACGGGGCCGGGGAAGGAACCCTCCTGGAAGGGGGCCTCCATCCGGGCGGCCACCTCGGGCGGGATGTGTCCGTCATGGACCAGCGTTTCGGTGCCTCTGCTGATCCCCGAATACAGGGTGCGGACCAACGCCTCGTCGGGTGCCAGCGCAGGCAGGGGAGCGGTGCGCAGTTCGCCGTGGCCGGGCCCGGTGGTCCAGTACGATTGGCTCTGCTCACAAGAGGTGCTGTCCATAGCTTGATTATGCCCTGCGGCGTCGACACGACGTTTCCTAACCATTTGCCAAAGTCCGTCAGTAAGCTGGGTAGATGATCACTGTCAAGGGAACCATCAGCACACCCCTCTCGCCGTCGAAGGCCTTCGCCTTCCTCTCCGAGTTTGAGCACACCAGCGAATGGGATCCAGGCACTCCAGTGGTGGAGAAGCGTTCCATTGGCCCCGTGGCTGTCGGTCACCGGTATCACGCGGAGGCGGAGTTCCGTGGAAAGCGGCAGCCGATCGAGTATGAGGTCACCGAACTGCGCGAAGGCCACATCAAGTTGCGCGGCGAGAACAAGACGCTGGTCTCGTTCGATTCCATCGACGTCGTGCCATCCGGATCGGGCAGTGACGTCACCTATACCGCCGAGTTTGAGCTGAAAGGGTTTCGCCGGATTGCTGAGCCCTTCGTGAAGCCAGCACTGAACGGCCTGCGCGATCCCGCGTTGAACGGTCTGCGGGACAAACTGAACTCGCTCGCCTAGTTCGACAGGCAATCCGGTGGCTCAGGTCAGCAGGCGGGCCCTGTTCGATGCGGCGAGCGCAGTCCTCGGCTCGATCGGGGTCGGCGTCACGCTGCTGGCGCTGAACGATTCCCGGGATGTGACCAACCTGGCGGCGGTGGTGGCCGGTCTGACGCTGGTGACCATCGCTGCGCTCAGCGTCGTGCGACGCCGGCCGTCCTATTCCGGGCCAGCTGACCGGGTCACCCTGTTCCGGGCGGTGCTTGCGGGTGGGTGCGCCACTATCGTGGTGTTGTCGCTGTGGGGGACGGTCCCCACCCGGTCCTGGTGGCTGGTGCTGTTGGCTGCGCCGGCGGTGCTGCTGGACGCCGTGGATGGAGCGGTGGCCAGACGGACCGGCACAGCCTCTCCAGCGGGCGCTCGCCTTGATATGGAGACCGACGCCATCCTGCTCCTGGTGCTGTCCATTCCCGTTGCGCTGACCCTCGGCTGGTGGGCGTTGCTGATCGGGCTGATGCGGTACCTGTATGTCGCGGCGTCCTGGTTCCGTCCCGCGCTCAGGCGCGAGCTGGAGTTCAGCCAATTCCGCCGGGTAATAGCTGCCACCCAGTCAGTGGTGCTGGTGGTGGTACTGATCCCGGTGGTGCCGGTGGCTTGCGCGACGCTGGTGACTGCTGCCGCGCTCGCGGTGCTGTGTGTGTCATTTGGCCGGGACGTGGTCGCGTTGGAGCGGAACACCGCCCGGCCCGTCCACCCCTGAGGTCAGGAACCTGTCAGCGTCTGAATTCGGCCGCTGTACGATCGACGCATGGATGCCGAGGAGCTCATCAATACGATTCGTCTGCTGGTGGAGGAGGGCGTCGTGCCCGGCGCAGTGGTGGGCGTTCTGGATGGAAGCGACGAAACATTCGCGGCGGTCGGAAAGACCGAACCCGGGGGAGCCCGCGCGATGCCCGTCGACGCGCTCATGCGCATCAGCTCCATTACGAAGCCGATGCTCGCCGCGGTCGCTCTGCTCTTGATTCAGGACGGGGTGCTGAACCTCGACGATACCGTCGACACGCACCTTCCGGAGCTGGTAGACCGCCGCGTCCTGAATCGACTTGACGGGCCACTCGACGACACCGAGCCAGCCCATCGCGCGATCACCCTCAGGGATCTACTGACCATGCGAATGGGGTTCGGGTTTGTGTTTGAAAGCCCTTGCCCGGCCGTCGAGGCCGCTTGGGCCGCCGCTTTGGGATTCGGCCCACCCGATCCGCAGGCGATGCCTGCACCCGCAGAGTGGGTGACCCGCTTCGCTACCCTGCCGCTGCTCGAGCAGCCGGGGACAGTGTGGCGTTACGAGCTCGCGTATGCGCTGCTGGGGTGGTACTTGCCCGTGCGGCAAAGAGTTCGCTGGACGTGCTCATGAGTGAGCGGTTGTTCACGCCTCTTGCCATGTCGGAGACGGCGTTCGTTGCCGCGCATGGACGCCTCGTGCCCTCGTACATGAGAGGTGAGAACGGATTGGTCAGTTTTGACAGCGTCGATGAGAGCCGCTGGTCGACGGCGCCAGCGTTCCCCGACGCCCGGAGCGGGTTGGTGTCCACAGCGGGTGACATGCTGCGCTTCGCCGGCATGCTGCTCGACGACGGCGGCGGGCTGTTGTCTCCTGAACTGACAGAGGCCATGACAACCGATCAGCTCACCGCCGAGCAGCGATCAGGTCCCTCAGCACAAGCCTTCCTCGACGGAGGTGGTTGGGGATATGGCGTAGGGATAAAGCAGGGGCCTCTTGGCCGCCGTTACGGATGGGGTGGCGGTCTGGGCACGCTTTGGTATAGCTGGCCCGACCAGGGGGTAGCCATTACCCTGATGACTCAGGTGCTGCCGCCATCCGCCGCCTTATTCGATACTTTCGTTGACGCCGCCGAAGCGGCATTGGGGCGTCGTTAGCGAGTTTAGCTTCTCATTCGTACCTCAGGGCGTCGATGGGATTTTGACGTGATGCCCGCCGGGCGGGGAGTGTGCCGGCGAGGAAGGCGATGAGCATGACCAGGAGGATGATGGCGCCCATAGGTAGAGGTGCAAACCGGAGAACTTCAAGTCCCTCAAGTTCGGCATGCACGGAGCCTGCGCGCACATTGTTGGCGATCGCCCCGGTTCCGATCGCGGCAAGGGCTCCGATGACGCTTCCGAGGAAGCCAATGAACACGGCTTCGATGCTGAACAGGGCGTAGATCCGTCCACCTCCCATCCCCATGGCCTTCATCAGCCCGATTTCACGAGTTCGTTCCTGCACGCTCATGAGCAGTGTGTTGATGATCCCGAAGCCCGCGGCGATCAATGCGATCACGGCAAAGGCGTTGAGTACGCCAATGATTCCGCTGATGACGGTTTGGATGATTCCGACCTGGTCAGCCACCGTGACAGCGGCATAGCCTTGCTCTGCGAGGTCTGCCTGGAGCACATCAATATCCTCCTCGCTCGACACTGAGTCGAAGTGTCGTCGGCGAAGATCACTTTCGGATTGTTCACCAAAGCGCGGGCGATCACCACGCGCTGCTTTTGCCCGCCGGAGAGGGTGATGGCCTAGTTTTTCGCCTTATCGTCGAGTTCGAGCTGCTTCAACACAGCTATTCCACGGTTCTTGCGTTCCCGGGCTTCGACTCCCGCGATCTTCAAGGGCAGAACCATGTTTTCAAGCACGGAAGCGTTGGGTGTGAGAAAAAACTGCTGGAACACGAATCCGAAGTCTTCGTTGCGGAGTCGGCCGACCTGCTTCACACTGAGTTCGTCCGCGTTCGTACCCTGAACGAGCAGCGCGCCGCCGTCGGGCTTGTCCAAGAGGGCAAGCAAGTGCATCAGAGTTGACTTCCCGGAGCCGCTCTTACCGACGATGGCGAGCGATTCGCCCGCCCGAATTTCCAGCGACACGCTTTTGAGGGCATTGAAGCGTGCGGTGCCGTGTCCGTAGGACTTGCGGATGTCACGGACTGCCAGGACTGGAGTGCTCATTGGGCCGGACCTGGTCTGGAAAGGGCGGACTGTGGGGGTGGGTCGAGTGCACCCTGGTCCAGCCGGAAGGGCGGGTAATCGTCGCGCATCAGGGCTACATAGGTGATGGTCCGGTAGACCCATCGGTTGATGCCCATGATCAGGTTGAAGAGACCCAGACGGTAGACACCGGTGAACAGCAGGATCACGGCGGTGATGAACACGAGCAGACCCAACAGTGACATCCCGTTGGTGCCTCCCTCGGCTGAGGAGGCCCACACGCTGCCGGTGAGCACCCCGACAATGAGCAGATGGGGCAGTGCGAGGAGCCAGGACTTGACCAGGACCCGCGCATGCGAGAGTTTTTCCGGATATGCCACGTCGAAGGAGGCCGGGTAATCGGTGTGCGCCAGGGTGAAGGGGGGATAGTGGTCCGTGCCCATCACACCGTTGGCGTAGAAGGCGACCCGCCAGTTCCAGCGCATGACGCCGACGGTGAACTGGAAGAGCGACGCCGGGTAACGGCCAGTGAACAGGATCATCACGCCTGCGGCGACGGTGACCATCACGAAGGCAATCCCGAGGATGGCCAGCACGATGTAGTGGGGAATCGCCAAGATCCACTTAACCAGCCACATCCACCGCGAGAGATTGGGATCCAGTTCTCCCTCAAGCCGCGCTGGATAGGTTCCTCCGGCGTCTGCGTTGATTCCACGGCTGGATGAGGAGAGCATCCCCCTACCAAGACCGGCAGCCCCGGCGATGACAAGGGATGCCCCGACGACCAGCATCGCGATCACTGCGAGGACGGGTCCCGAGTTGGCGACGACGCCGATCGAGCCTGCGGTTAGCAGAACTCCGGTGACGAGAATGAACATGTGCGGCGGACTCATTTTTTCAGCTGGCGGACTGTACTGCCCGGAGGTTTGGGTTGGATGGGTGTTCATGGTGATTATCCTGGGTTTCTCGTGGTGGAACTGATTGGAATTTGATGTCACCCACCGCGTGCGGCGGGCAACGGAACAGGACGGGGACTGGACTTGGGTTCACGCTTGCTGTTGGACGCGATCGGCCTGACGGGCCGGGCTGGTCGGCGTGGTTGCTGGCGAGGCGGTGCGGGGCCAGGTCCAGGCGGAGCGCAGGATGAAGGCTAGGAGCAGCACTTCCAGTGCGACGCCGAGGCCGTAGTAGTACGTCCAGGACTCGCCCACCACGTTGAATGCCGCGTAGGGGATTTGTATCGAGGCCACGATGAGGTTCATGATGCGGTTCGCCCGGGCCGGCAGCGTCATTGACAGCACGATCATGAGGATCGGGATCGCCATGAGGGCGAGGAAGGTGGTCAGCAACGTCTGGCTGATGTCGAATTCAAAGACGACGCCGACCAGGATGTCATCGATGACGCCGGGCTTGAAGAAGGCGATAATGTCCACGTAGGCGTACAGGAACATGAAGCTGATCCAGGCTGCAGCGATCTTGGCTTGCACAGGGATCGGTGGGATGTCGAGCAGGGTTGGGGTTTTCGTTCGTATGGTCATCGGTTCTTCTTTCGAGAGGAGCGGTCCGTCCGCCGGAGTGGCGGCAGGCCTGGGCGTTTATACGCACGGGTTGGGTCGTTCTCGTCGATCCGGTTGTCAGACGGTGATCACGACCTTCCCTCGGGTGTGGCCGGCCCCGACGTAGCGGAGGGCATCGGCTGCTTTGTCGAGGGGGTAGGTGCGGTCGATGACGGGAGTGACCTGCCCGGTCGTGAGCAATCCGGCCAAGGTGAGCAGGTCCTCGTGCTTCCCGACCGATAGGAAGGGCTTCAGCTGCTGACGGGTGAACCCGGATAGCACGCGCGCTTTGACGATCCGACCGAGGGGGCCGAGCCAGCGTCCGCCGCGTCCGCTGTTGGGGATCAGGGTGCCGGTGGGCGTCAGTGCCCGGCGGACAGCCGCCAGGGGCTGGGCTTCCACATTGTCGAGAATGACGTCGTAGCGCTTCTCGGTGCGGGTGAAGTCGGTCCTCGTGTAGTCAACGACGTAGTCGGCACCGAGTGACCGGACCAGGTCGGCGTTACGGGTGCTGCACACACCCGTCACCTCGGCGCCAAACGCCTTGCCGATCTGTACGGCGAAGGAGCCCACGCCGCCCGACGCGCCCGTGACCAGCACTGTCTGGCCCGGTCGAACGTTCGCGATGTCGCGCAATGCCTGCAACGCCGTCATAGCCGACGTGGGCACCGCTGCCGCCTCCACGACCGACAGGTTGGCAGGCACGGACACGAGGTTGTCCGCCGGGACGCAGGCGTACTCCGCGAACGTTCCAGCGGTGCTCCAGCCGAACACCTCGTCGCCCAGGTGGAAAGCGGTGACATCCCTCCCGACCGCTGCCACCACGCCCGCGAGGTCCATGCCGGGGATGTCGTGGCGCGGCCGCCGGAGCCCGAACGCCAGGCGCACCACGTACGGCTCACCGGTCATGATGAAGTAGTCGCCAGGGTGCACCGAGGCCGCGCCCACCCGGACGAGCACATCGCTTCGACCGGGTAGCGGTAGCCCGACCTCGGACGACTCGAGCACTGAAGGCGGGCCGTAGCGGTGCTGGACGGCGGCCCGCATCGTCGCCGCCCCGGCCGGACTCGCCCCCGGCACCAGGCGTGCTCCGGCATTCGATCGCTGTTCGTTTCCCACCAGGGCCTCCTCATCTCCGAGCGGCGACTCTCGCTGGCTCGTACACCGTACGTCTTACGGTGTACGCTACACTATGCTCGTACGCTGTACTAGTGTCAAGGGTTTCGAGAAAGAAGGAGAGAACCGTGTCTGCGAGGGAACAACGCCAGGGCGCGTCAGACGCGGGGCTGAGCAAGCAGCGGGTGGTTGTCGAGGCGGTCCGGCTCGCCGACCGCGAAGGGGTCGACGGGCTGAGCATGCGCCGGCTGGCTGGCGTACTCGGCGCGGGCGCGATGTCGCTGTACCACTATGTGGCAAGCAAGGAGGAGTTGCTGGACGCCATGATCGACATCGTGTTCGAGGAGATCGAGCTCCCGCCCGAAGACACCGACTGGCAGTCGGCGATGCGACGGCGGGCGGTATCCGCCCGACAGGTTCTCGCACGCCACTCGTGGGCGATCGGCCTGATGGAGTCGCGGACATCGCCGGGGCCCGCGAACCTCCGCCACCACGAAGCGGTCACCGCCTGCCTGAGGAGGGCTGGCTTCCCGGTCTTGATGGCGACGCATGCCAACTGGTTGCTCGACAGCCTTGTCTACGGTTACGCCCTGCAGGAAGCCAGCCTGCCGTTCGACACCGCTGATGAGCTCGCGGACATGGCCGAGAACGTCTTCCTGCCCCAGCTTCCTCCTGACGAGTTCCCCTACCTCAACGAGTCAGCCGCGGCGCTCGTCGCTGCCGGCTACGACCCGGGGGAGGAGTTCATCTTCGGCCTCGACCTCGTCCTAGTCGCCCTCGAGCCACTGAGGGCCTCCGCATAGCGACGCTCAGCGGCGCCGCATACCGTTCCAGGTGATCCCAACAGTCTTTCCGCAGAAGGGTTTGAACGACCATCAGGTGCTTCCCTGGTTGGTGACGGATTTCGACGGCGGTCGGTGGGGCAAGTGCGCGCCACGCTGGTAGATCACCGAAAGTCGGTGAAGGTTCGATCCCTCGACAGGTGGGTCAGCGATTCTACAGAGTGTCTTTCGCATCATGTCTTGACAGCTTGCAATATTACAAAGCATGCTTATATCGTTGCCCCGGTCCCCGGCAGCATGCCAAGTAGATGGCTGCTATCAAGGGGACAGTTCACATGATTTTGACGGGTAACCTGCGTCAGATCCAACCTCGGGATCCACAGATATTGCGCGCGTCAGCCGCGGCGACCGTCATCCCGTCCACCTCCCATTTGCCCGTTCTGGAAACGGTCTGTGCACCCACCACACGGCGCACCGGACGATTCGCGCGCGGTCAGCGTGTCTCGGTCGATTTTGGCGGCGCCGAAGCGGCTGATGTCGCGGCATTCGCTCGGCACTACCTCGAACGGCCCCGGGACCGCGAATGCGTAGTAGACCGAAACAAAGGGGACGGAAGGAGGAACAAGGGTGGAAACCTACAGGAAAGCCTGGACAGCGATCTGGGGTAGCGTGCTGACAATCGGGGTCGTTATCGGTTTGCTCATCCTTCCTCTCGCTGGCCTGATCTGGGCGGGTATCGTCGCGGTCGCCGCGGCTTTGGTAGGCGTCGCTTCTCTGCGTTCCCGGCAGCCCGGAGAGAAGCAAAATCTGCTGCGTCCGGTTGCCATCCGTACAGGGCTGATCACGGCCGTCATGGTCGGTGCGGCCGGACTCATGGCCTTTCTCGGGAGCATGGTTCTGGTTCTGGCGCTGTTCGCCGCGGCCACCTACCCGCAGCTTATTTGCTTTTATCACCGGCGCCTGGGCACGGTGCACCGGCCCCTCGTCTCACGCGCAACCACTGCCCTACCGCCCGACCAAATCACTGCCCCTCTCGGACCTGAGCTGGACCGCTACTCCCAGCCGGTTCACCAACTTAGTGATGCTGACCTGTGCCGGACGTGGCGTTGCACCTACCTCGTGGTGATCCGCGCCAGCACGGCGCATGAGCTGAACCGTTTCGGAGTCCTCCGCGGCGACTGCCTGGATGAACTGCAGCGCCGCGACCCGGCAGCCTTCGCAGCGTGGATCAAGTCCGGCGCCCGCGCCTCGAGCGACCCCGAGAAGTTTTTCGGCCACAACCTAAGAAACCCCCGCACAGGGGCTGTATAAAGGACCCGTAGCAACCACCCGATTACCGAATTCCCGTTAGACCATCACGACGCATTGAAAGGATGAATGACAAATGAACTACAAGAGCTTGCTTTCACCTGAAGATCCGTTCCCCGTGGACCTCACCAGTCTCGACGACACGGAGGTCGAGGTACTGAACAGCCGGATACACCGGGCGTTGGATGCCGAATACCGGGCCTTTGGTACCCCTGACCCGGAAACGGAATTCCGTAAATAATTCCTCACCGAAGAACTTGACCGGCGCGATGCCGCTGCGATGATCGCCGTCCCCAAAGTGATGCGCTCCGTGGAAACTTTCTAACCATCTGATCAAGAGCCTCGGTGCTCGGGCACCGGCGGCGGCCCCGCCAACATGAGCGCTAAATGATCAGCGTGCGGTTCAGTACGGCTTCTGCTACTTCATGGAGGCTTCGCCTGTTGGTCCGCGCGTAGCTTCGAAGGCGGTGAAAAGCCTCGTTTGTGTCGACGTCCTGGAGGTGAGCGATCATGCCCTTGGCTTGTTCGATAAGGATCCGGCTGTTGAGGGCCTCCTGCAATTGCTCGTTGACGACTTCGGATTCCCTGACCAGGCGCTTTTGCAGGATCCCGATGGTCGACACGTCAGCTAGCGCCTGTCCAATCGCTACGTCTTCGTCGGTGAGCTCTCCGACGTCCGTCCGGAAAAGGTTCATTGCCCCGATGGTCCTGCCGTGTAGACGCATCGGGAAGGCGTGTACTGAACGAAAGCCCTGCGCCGTCGCTGCGTCCCTAAACTCAGGCCAGCGGTCTCTGGTTCCAGCGATGTCGCGGACGGTGACCGGGACCCCTGTGGTGTAGCACTCAACGCAGGGCCCTGCGCCGGATTCCTGCTGGAGCACCTCAACTAGCTGGCTTTCCTCGCTGGTGGATGCCAGCACCTGGAGCACCCCGTCAGGGCTAGCCAGCATCAACCCAGCGGCCGTGGCATCGAGTAGTTCCACGGACTGCTCCACCAGCGTGTACAGCAGGTCCAGCACATCGTAATCACCGACCAGGGTATCGGCGATCTTAACAAAGGCGGCGCTGACCCGGCTCGAGCGGGTTGCCATGTCCATGCAAACATGGTATCAAGGATCCGTTACTTCCATCAGGGCATAGAGGGGGTGAAGTTCAGCCTCCTATCCAACACAGCGTCGGAGGTTTGGCGGAGGGTGAGCCCGTTGGCGAACGCGTGGCCCCTCAGGATCAGCAAAGCACTAGCGGCAGAGCCGCCAGTCTGCGCCAGCACCATCCCGGTCGCCTGATGAATTTCCCGCCGGGACATCAACGAAGCAGACTGGTGTTCGCCGTCGTCGGGGTCCAATGCCAGGATGCTACGCAGCAAAGTCCACGCCGCACCGTCGGCAAGAGATCGCGCTGTCGAAAGATCAGGTCCACTCAGTGGTCCCGGACTGTCGCAGTACAGTTCGACCACCCCAATGTCCATTGCGCCGATAGCCAGCGGGAAAATGAAGAGGGCTTGCGCGTCCGTTTCGAGCAAAGCGTTGCCGAACACCGGCCAGTCCTCATGGGACTCCGAACGCACCCGGGGAATGAGCACCGGCGCGCGGGAACGGACGGCAGTCCATCGAGGTCCTTCACCCAAGTCGAACTGCAGCTCATCCAGCCGGGCGGAGAGGGCATCGCTCGCACATAGAGTGGTTTCCTGCATGGAACCGCCAAATGCGGACAGAGCGGCCCCAGACACCGGCAGTGCGTCAAGAAAGGATGCACACAAGGTGCAACACACCTCTTCCAGCCCGGATACCGTTCCGTCAGTCATCGTTGCGCTTTGATCTGAACGACGACGACGACGCGGCAGCGGCGGGGTAGAGAGTCCGTGTACTGGGGGTGCGCAACGCGGACAGCATCCTTCTCGCCCTTTCTTACGGCCGCCGACTCCCGAGGCAGTGAGCCAACCGCGCCGAATTTGAAAACTTCTCCAATTTTAGCCGCATGTGACCCAGCAAAAAAAGATACGCAGAGATAGGCGGGCTCACCGTTTTAGGACACTCTGAGCGGTCGTCAGTCGTCGGACTTCGCCGAGCTGGACTCAACCCCGCCGGAAGGCGTAGGACCCCGGGGATAGGGTCGGCTTCCGCCGGATAGGGATGCAGGGGACATAGCTCGTTCTGCGATTCGTCCGGACGCTCTGCTGTCGGCGCATCATGAGCGTAAAGTCATTTCATCTGGCTAGGAGGTGACCATGAAGTGGACCAAAGCAAGTGACATCGACGCAGGTTACACCTGTCGGGTCGACGGCGTTGAGCGTGCGCACGCCGGGTAACTCGCATTCAGCGGCCGTCAGCTCGCGCGCGTGGCTCGAAGACGCACGAGCGCGTGATCGTGGGCGGGTTCAAATGTTCAACGCCACCCGCCCGGATGGCCTGGACGGGTGGACAGTCGCCGTCGAGCAGTACGAACTGCTTGTCGACATTATTCTCAAGACGATCGATGCTTTCTCCGCGGAGGATGGCACAGTACTTTTGCAGGTCATCGTCAATGAAGCTCAGAACACCCTTGGAGCCCATCCTGCCTTCCCTAACGGAAGGCTTCCAATTGCGTCCGCTACACCAAGGTCGATCTCGAGGCCCGCGGCATCGTTGAAAGAGTCCTGAAAAGTTCACCCCAACGCGTCCGCAGGACACCGGGTAGCTAGCGACGGGCGGCGGACCGTTCAGATG
The DNA here is from genome assembly GCF_054511155.1 of Arthrobacter glycogeni. Taxonomy (NCBI): domain Bacteria; kingdom Bacillati; phylum Actinomycetota; class Actinomycetes; order Micrococcales; family Micrococcaceae; genus Arthrobacter; species Arthrobacter glycogeni. The sequence continues at coordinate 93,338 of NZ_JBTNDE010000008.1, forward strand.
ATGGATTGATTCAGGCCAAGGAATGCCTGTCGAAAGATCATGGGCAAGCTTCCACCGATTCGTAGAACTCATGATCCCGTTGGGCCCGCAGATCACCTTCCTCCTCAGGGCTCACGAGCTCGACGACGAAAAGGACATCGCGGCAAGGAGCCGGGCACTCGACGTCGTGATCCGCGAGGCAATCTCGCGCGGACAGCACCGCGGAGCTCTCACCGGGGATTACACAGCTGAATGGATGACCGCTTCCCTCCATGCGCTGCTTTTTACCGCGTGGGAACACGTCGACGTCGGGCGCCTGGCCAAACTTGACGCACCTACTCTGGTAATCCGATCCTGGCTCTACGGGGCAGCTGCCACCAAAAACCTAGCCGTACGCTGACACCTGCGTACCACTCGCTCGACCGTGCGCGCGCGGGGGAGTGGAAACCGAGTAGTCCGACGTCGGAGCCGAGAAAAGTCGGGTAGGTGCCACTCGTGCGTGCGGGCTGGGGAATTCCTAGATTGGGCCTTGTCAACATTCACTGTTAGTTGAAGGTCTCGGATATGACTCAGTCAGTAGATTTCGCTGTAATTCGGCCCCTCGTCAGTAGGCCGTCCACCACTCCATGTCATCTCAGCGTCCAGATCATCGGAAGCCTCATCGTGAGGCGCGGCGATACAGTGCTCAACGCGCGGCAGCTCGGCGGGCCCAAGCCGCGCCAGATCCTGGAGTTGCTTCTTCTGGAACTTGGACACCCCGTGTCCAAGGACCGGCTCATCGAGCGGCTATGGGCAGGGAACAAGCCTGCAGAGGCGCTTCCGACCCTTGAAAGCTATATCAGCGTGCTTCGTCGTCACATTCAACCCGGTGCGGGGAAAGCCGGACCCCTGCGGACGGTCACCGCCGGCTACGTCATGGATCGCGACCTCGTCGACCTTGACCTGGACCGCTTCTCCGCGCAGATCAGTGCGGCACACCGGTGCGTCGACCCGTCGGCGGCTTACGAACTCTTGTGCGACGCGCTACGGCTCAACCATTCGCCGCTTCTCGGGGACGAACTCCGGCCTGCCTGGGCGGATGAAGAACGTGCACTCCACGCGGCGAGAGCAGCCGCGGCCAGTGTCCTTGCCGCCGAGGCCGCCGCGTTTCTTGGCAAACCCGCTGAGGCCGTGTCCTGGGCACGACAGGCGCTGGCAACAGATCAGCTGAATGAACGCGCCTGGGTTGCCCTCATCCTTGGGTTGGAGCAGGACTCCCAGTTTGCGGAGGGACTGCAATGTTATGAACAATGCCGCCGCACCTTTGACCAGGAGCTGGGGTGTGCCCCAGGCCCCGTCCTTCTGGCAGCCTACGCTCGGCTCCTCAGCGCAACGGCGGAGGGGGAGAACGAATTGGCACCCCTTTTGTCGGCCTTACTCGTCCTCCACCGGCAACTTGCCCAGCGTCCGGATTCGACGGATCCCGCTGCGCTGCAGTCAGTTCCCCCGGTTCGAAGCGCCCTCATCGAAGCAAGCGAACTCCTCACATCGTTCCTGATCCGCACGGTGCCAGCGGCGTAAGGTCGTCCGTCAAGGAAGTTGTCGCTGCACCGCGTCGTCGTTTGCAAAGGTGAGCGGGCAAAACGGAAGCGGGTAAAGGTGAGCGGGCAAACCAAGGGTTCTAGACCGCGTGAATCCGCCACGAGGCAGTGTGCTCCGCGCCGGGCGGCAGCGCCACCAGATCCGTTCCCGAGTTGAAGGCGTCAGGCGGGCAAGTCATGGGTTCGACGGCGAGTCCCCGTCTGCTACCCGCAGGATTCGCCGGCAGATCCCCGGTGTGCACCTGTACCCAGGGTAGGTCGCGGCCAAACGAGACCGCAGCCCCACGCCCGTCGGCACCGGTCACGCTGACCGTGGCCTCGTCGCCGTCGTACTGGACATCGGTGAACGCGTGGTCGAGGAACGCGGAATCGATCTGCCGCGGCGAACGGAAATCAAAGGTACCGCGCACGGGTGTCAAAACCGTGGGAATCAGCCGGTCGGGCGTCACTTCCAGCACTGTGGCGGCGGGCAGGGCCAGGGTCCAGTCATCCACGTGGTCGTCGCTGGCCACCAGATAGGGGTGGGGTGCCACCCCGTAGGGTGCAGCGTCGGGGCCGGTGTTGAGAGCGGTGACCGAGGTGGTGAGGCCGCCGTCGTCGAGCGTGTACGTCGCCTGGACGGTGAGCCGGAACGGGTACCCCTCCTGTGGGACCACGGTCGCCCGAAGCCGCACCGACGATTCACTCTGCTCAACCGTTTCCCAGTCCTCCCAGGCGAGGAGCCCGTGCAGGGCGTGGCCGCGCTCGGGCTCGGACAGGCCGAGCTGGTGCGCGACGCCGTCGAACGCGTAGGTGCCGTCCACCACCCGGTTGGGCCAGGGGATCAGCAGCGCGCCCCGATAGTTGGGGCGGATCTCGTCGGCGGAATAGGCGCGAATCAGGTCGCGGCCCCCGAAGCGGAGTTCGCGCAGCGACGCTCCAACACTGACGACGACGGCGGTGTACTCGCCGCGCCGCAAGCTGAGTTGGCGCCCGGACAGGGGAGTGGCGGCGGCGTGATCCATCACGAGCCCTCGGGTAGTTCCAGGTCGTCATTGAGGCTGAGGCACTCGGAATCCTGCGCCACCACAGACACAGCCGCCCCCAGATCTACCAGAATGGTGCTCGACGGCACCTCATTCGGATCAAACAGCACTTCCACCGCCGGGTTGCGGCCATAGGTGGTGGCCCGCCACACCTCGGCTTCTTCCTGGACGATCCAGTCGACGCCGTTCACTGACGCGCAGGAATCCGTGGTGGGTCCAGGGACGGCGACGCCGCAGCGCAGCACCACCTGCGAGGGATTGCCCCACGCAGCGGTGGCCTGACTGTTGGTTTCGCGCAGCTCGTTCTCGGCAACCAGTTTCGGCAGGGACACCATCACTGACGCGCATTCTGGGTTGGCGGCGTCGGCGGCTGCCTCCACACCAACGATCGGCGAGCAGGCCGTCAAGCCAAGGACGACGACGGCGAGCGGGGCTAGGAGACGGGAGGCACGCATGGTGTCAGTTTAGTGGCCCCTGGTGACGCCGTTGCGCCTCTCAGCTTCTTCCCACGGTTGATCGCTAGGATGAGGAGCTGTCTCAGGTCAGGAAAAATTGTCGTGTCACAGTATCCCGAAGAACCCGTTCAGCGGAGCGCTCGCCGGAAGCGCCATCCGGTCCGCGTTGTTCTCGTCTCCGCGGTCGCGTTGGTGCTGGTCACTGGCCTCGTCGTCGGCGGGTACTTGTTTAACCTGGCGAGTACGTACAACACGCAGACCCAGACCATCGAAGACGCGTTCCCGGATTCGGCCGACCGGCCCACCCGCACTGCAGCAGCCGAGGGAGCCCAAACCATCCTCTTGCTCGGCACCGACGAGAACGGTGGCAGCGGCGAGACCGAGGACCTGCCGGGCGTACCCAATGCTGGACGCTCCGACACCATCATGGTGATGCACATTCCCGCCAACCGCGAGGGTGTGTACGTCATGTCGATCATGCGGGACATCTGGACCGAGATCCCCGGCTACGGGGAGCACAAGATCAATGCCGCCACGGCGTTTGGGGGAGTGCCGCTGCTGGTTCAGACGCTTGAGGGCATGTTCGATGCGCCGATCGACCACGTTGCGATCCTCGACTTCGAAGGCTTTACCGGCCTCACTGATGCGCTGGGCGGTGTGACGGTCAGCAACGAGATCCCGTTCCAGTCACGCGGAGCGGACGGCGAGTTCTTCGAGCAGGGCGAGATTAACCTGCGAGGGGAATCGGCGCTCAAGTTCGTTCGTGAGCGGTATGCCTTTACCGACGGCGACTTTCAACGGGTGAAGAATCAGCAGCTGTTCATCAAGGCCATCATGGGCAAGATCCTCACCTCTGAGACGCTATTTAATCCGTTCAAGGTCTACGAGGTAGTGGATCAGGTCACGCCCTATCTGAGTGTTGATGAGGGGCTGGACGCCGGGACGGCAGGCGGTCTGGCGCTGTCATTGAGGAGTGTTCGCGGCGATGATGTGCAATTCTTCACGTTGCCAAACCTGGGGATTGGCACCTCCGTCGATGGTCAGTCGATTATTCTGAAGGACGACGCCGCAATTGCGGATATTGCCGGAGCGCTGGACACCGACACGCTGGGCGACTACGTCCAGGGTGCAGCACAGTAGAATTAGGACCCATGGGATCATTGATGCGCCGTGCTTTCGCCGGTCTAGCCGCGGCCTCACTCTGTGTTGGTGCCGGGGTAGGCGTCGCTCAGGCCGATGTCATAGAGCCGCCGTTGCCCGTGGGACCGGTTGAGCCAATACCCGCGCCTTCGGCAACCACGCGCCCGCCGGCGCCAGCGCCGGCACCCACAACCCGGCCGACGCAGCCCGCACCTGCACCCGCACCTCAGCCCGCTCCTGCACCACAGCCCGCTCCTGCACCCGCTCCGCAGCCCGCTCCGGCTCCGGCTCCCGCTCCGCAGCCCGAACCCGCTCCGCAGCCCGCTCCGGCTCCCGCTCCGCAGCCCGAACCCGCTCCGGAGCCAGCACCCGAGCCGGAGCCGGAGGAGGATCCGGCTCCAGCTATTGATCCTGCAACTGGTTTTGCTATTGACCCGGTAACCGGATACCCGATCCACCCGCCCACAGGGTTCCTGATCGAACCCGACACCGGCAATCTCATTGACCCAACCACGTTTTTCTACACAGACTTCAGGTTCATTGCCGTCACCGGTGCAGTGGTCGATTTGACTGAGTCGACCGAGACTGAAGAGCCGGAAGAAACACCGGAGCCCGAAGAATCGGAATCCGCCGAGCCTGAAGAGTCCGAGTCTCCCGAACCGACAGCCACCGAAAGTCGTACGGCAACACCTACGCCGACCTCTACTTCGTCGGCAACGCCGTCCTCAACGCCATCTGCGGCAGCCGTGAGCGAAGCGAGCGTCACGTCTGAGGAGACCTCCATTGGCTCCAGCCCGGTTACCAGGGTCTTGGTCATCCTGGCTCTCGTCGGCCTGGGAGTTCTGTATTACGCGAAGCTTCGCGGCGGCGGCTCGGCCAGTCCAAGGCCCAAAAAGTAGCTCGAAGGTCCCGAGCGGACCAGCACGGGAACCGGTGACGTTTCGATCACGCTTACCCCCGATTCGCGCTCACAGCACGTATGGCCAGTAGCCCCGCCATACGATGAATGAAACATTCGTATCAGTAGGGGGACTTAGCATGACCAGAGTGGAATTACCGCGCCCGGACAACCAGCCACAAACCCGCTGGAGTGTTGGGCGACGTGCAACCGCAGCTGCATCGGGCCTTCTCATCTCGACCCTGCTGATGGGCGCGGGAATCCCCTCCGAACCGCCAGTACAAGAATTAGGTCAAATCACGGGAACCGTCGACGCCGATCAACAGGTCTGCGTGTCTGCCTTCCCGATTACTGGCAGCACCCTCCTACCCGGGGTGCCCTCCGAGCCCGTAGCGGATCTGGCGTCCGAAACCATGGCTCCGGAAAGGCCTTGTAAGGCAATCCCCGGCGCTGTGCAGACCCAGCCTGTCGTCGACGGAAGCTACTTGCTAGACGGACTCGAGCCCGGGTCCTACCGCCTGTACCTGGACGAGTCACGGCCCGACCAGGCCGAATTGGCTGGTGCATCCCAGTGGATAGCGGCGAAGGTGCTCAAGACCGCTGCGGAGACAGTGATTGTCGAGGCCGGCGTAACGGTCGTCGCGACCACCGCCAAAGCCTTTCCCGTCCGCTCTTTCGCCGACGTTCCCCGGAAAGTGCAGTTTTTCAAGGAGATCTCGTGGCTAGGCTCAACCGGCATCACTACTGGCTGGAATGAAGGGAACGGGAGGACAACGTTCCGTCCGGTCACACCCATCGCCAGGGATGCGATGGCAGCGTTCATCTACCGCCTCGCCGGTTCACCGGACTACACGCCGCCGGCAGTCTCGCCGTTCACTGACGTCGCCAAAAGCAACGTGTACTACAAGGAGATCTCGTGGCTGGCCGGCGAGCGGATCAGCACCGGCTGGGCGCAGGACGACGGAACGCGAATCTTCATGCCTCTGAGCCCGGTAGCCCGGGATGCGATGGCAGTCTTCCTGTATCGGTTTGCTGATCGGTCCGACTTGGAGAAGCCGCCGGCGTCGCCGTTCGCTGACGTGGCCACCGACAATGTCTATTTCAAAGAGATATCCTGGCTGGCATCTACTGGAATCAGTGGAGGGTGGAACGAAGGCAACGGCTCTAAGACCTTCAGGCCCTTTACGGCTGTCAACCGCGACGCCATGGCAGCGTTCATGAATCGCTACGCGGTGATGATCAACACGCAACCATAGCGACCGCCGTAATCCAGTCAAGACGGTCGCAAACCGGATCTTTGGTTGCCCGAGGTCTACACTTGATCCTGATCCTGATTGACACGAAGCAACCGAGACACGTTGGGGGTGCATAGTGCGTATTTTATTGTTGACGCATTCTTATGCCCCGGAGCACAGCCCGCCGCAGAGAAGGTGGACACAGTTCGTTCGTTCGTTCCGCGCCGCTGGCTGGGACGTCGACGTCGTTACGCCGGTTGCGCATGCGCCGCACGGCCGACGGACACTGCCCCGTAGCGTAGCGGGAGTTCCTTTTCTGTGCTCCCGCGGAGAGCACGGCGAACGGATCCGAAGGGTTCCTTTCCTCTGGCACCGGAATACGCGCTTGGGTCGTCTCAGCAATCACCTTTTCTCCGCAGCGTGCAGCATTCCCGCGGCCCTCATATCCAAGCGGCCCGACGTCGTCGTCGTCACGGTTCCCAGTCTCCCCATTCTTGGTGCAGGGTTTGTGGTGTCCCGGATGCTGAAGCGCCCGCTGGTCGTGGACATGCGCGATGCCTGGCCGGATATTGCCCGGGATGCGCGGCTTGTGCGCGGGAGCGCCAAGGGCGTCGTGGAGCGAATCATCATGGCCATCCAGGATCGGGCCGACCTGGTGGTGACGGTCACCCACGGGTTCGCCAGGACACTACGCGACCGTGGCCTCCAGAATGTTGCCACGGTGACCAACGGGGTGGACCTGCGTGGGCTGGATAAGCTGCCAGCGCCCCCGCTGGAATCGGACCGGCTTGAGGTGCTGTATCTCGGCAATCATGGCGAGAGCCAGCGATTGGATGTGCCCATCAGGGCGGCAGCGCTAGTCGGTCGCCAGATGCGTTTGACGATGGTGGGTAACGGCGTGCAGAGAGCCGATCTAGTGCGATTGGCCCACGATCTGCAGGCACCGGTGGAGTTTCACCAACCCGTGCATGGACCGGCGGTGATGGGCTTTTATGATCGTACGGATAGCTGCATCGTGTCGCTGCGCGATGATTGGAAGTCCTTCGAGACGACCATTCCTTCCAAAACCTACGAAGTCTTGTCCTTGGGCAGGCACGTTACCGGAATCGTCCTCGGCGAGGCACGGAAAATCCTTGAGGATGCCGAGTCGGGTCATATTGTCTCTTCCTCTCCCGAGGATGTCGCCGAGCTGTGGCGGTCCCTGCTGGCAGACCGAACCTTGCTTCAGGTGAACGGTGCCGGGCGCGCGTGGGTGGAGAATAACGCCGACGTCGATGCGCTGGGCCAAACGTATATTGATCTGCTGGCCGAGGTTGCTGGGGGCCCACACCGGTGAGTCCAGGATCGGTGCTGCGCAACACGCGGTTGTTAGGTGTGACTGCTTTCCGTCATCTGGGGGATGATCCATTTCTGCTCTTGCTGCAGGTATCGCGAAGGCTGTCCGTCGGTTTGGTGTACCGGCTGGCTGGGGTGGCGGCCCGGCTGAACGGCGGGCCAGTGGTTCAGTCGGTGGCGGCTTACCTCCGGGGTGACCAGTCGCGCACTCAAGCCGTCTTGAAGGCAGCCCTCGATAGCGGTGCTTCTGCATCGCGAGCGGCTTTGTTGGCAGATATAGCCCTCGCCGCTGGGTATCCGTTGCTGGCCGACGAGTTCCTCCTTCAGTCGCAGCTCACGGGCGCCGCGGATGTGAGTAGAACTGTTGCTCGACGGCGATGGTTCGACGGCGATATGTGCGGCGCAGTGGCGGCGCTCGAGTCAGGCGGGCACCGCGGCGCAGCGGAACGGCTTGACTCCGAACGGCGGGTCTTTGCTGGCTGGACACCGACACTAAGCGAAGTGACGGGGTATGTTCCCCGTGACCGCACGGTGCTTCACGTCCTGACCAACTCGTTGCCCCATACGGGCAGCGGATATGCCCAGCGCTCACACTCGATACTCAAGGCACAGCACGACGCCGGGTGGACCGTCCATGCTGCGACCCGGGTCGGCTATCCGGTGCAGGTAGGCAAGCTCTTTGCCGCTGACACCGATCACATCGATGGGGTGTCCTATCACCGGCTTCTTCCGGCGCGGCTACCGAAGGGCTTTGACGCCCGGCTGCAACAGCAGGCCGATCAACTTCTCGAGCTGGCGTTACAGGTTCGGCCGGCCGTGTTACACACCACTACGCACTTTGTTAACGGCGTAGTTGTCCGGGAGGTGGCGCGGGTCCTCGGCATTCCCTGGGTATACGAGGTTCGCGGTCAGTTGGCGGATACCTGGGCGTCGAGCCGTGCTGATGCGGCAAAGCAGAGTGAACGCTATAAGCTTTTCACTGAAAGTGAAGCCCAGGTTATGCAAAGTGCCAGCCTGGTGGTGACGTTGGGCGAGGCTATGAAGCAGGACATTGTGACCAAGGGAGTTGATCCCAGGAGGATTCTGTTGTGCCCCAACGCAGTGGGCGATGAGTATTTCACTGAACCGATGGATTCACGGAGTGCACGTGAGTTGCTGGGACTGCCCACTGACGGAGTTTACGTTGGCACTGTCAGCAGTATTGTCGACTATGAGGGGCTCGATGATTTGCTGCGGGCATTGGCCCTTCTGACGCCGGAGCGTCCTGGATTGCGATGCCTGATTGTAGGAGATGGGGCTGCTTTGCCTTCGCTCAAAGCCTTGGCCCTGGAACTCGGCGTATCCGGTTTGGTCACCTTCACCGGTCGGGTGCCACGGGAAAAGGCGCGGCTTCATCATCAAGCCATCGACATTTTTGTTGTACCGCGAAAGGACCTGGCAGTGACCCGAGCGGTAACGCCGTTGAAGCCAGTCGAGGCGATGGCCTGCGCCCGTCCGGTGGTCGCAAGTGATCTGCCAGCGCTGCGCGAAATAGTTTCCACCGGAACCGGAGTCTTGGTTCCGCCTGAGGATGTGGCATTCCTTGCCGCGGGGATCGGTAGTCTGATTGACGACGGCGGTCGCCTCACCCCGGTGGCTGTGGCGCTCGGCGACGTTGCCCGCTCATTGGTGCTGGCGAAGCGGACCTGGGCCGGTAACTCAACAGCCCTGCTGGAGGCCTACGTCGGGCTGGGGCGGTCCGCCTAGTGGCCAGTGTGAACGATGGGCACCAGAGCGGCGTCGTACCGACGTCGGTAGACCTTCGCCCGCTCACCCGGGTGGGGGCCAAACCTCCGTTCTTCGACTATCTCGTGGCGCTCTGGGATTACCGGCACTTCGTCTTTTTCGATGCGAAGGCAAGCGTCCAGACGGGAAACACCAAAGACAGACTTGGAAGTTTTTGGCTGATTCTCAACCCAGTGCTGAACGGGTTGACCTTTTACCTCATTTTCGGCGTCCTGCTGCAGGCAAGCCGCGGCATGGAGAACTTCATTGGCTATCTGATTATTGGGGTTTTTCTTTTCCAGATGAGCAGCCGGGCCATTTCCACGGGTGCCCGTGCAATCCCATCCAATCTGAAGGTTATCCAGGCATTCAATTTCCCCCGGGCAACTCTGCTGCTTTCAGTGAACATCCGTGAGCTCTTGACCAGTGTCCCGGTAGTCATCACCATGTTGGTGTTGGTACTGCTATTAGAACCCACTGAAGACATCACCTGGCTGTGGCTGCTGATCATCCCGGCGTTACTCCTCCAAACAGTCTTCAACCTGGGGATCGGTCTTCTTCTGGCGCGCGCGGTATCCAAAGTCAACGACCTAGCAAATTTCGTCGGCTTCGCAATGCGCCTGTGGATGTACGCGTCCTGCGTCATGTTTTCTATCGAGCTGTTTGACCCCTACCCCGCCGTAAGGCCCTTCATCGAACTGAACCCGCTTTACCAAGTACTCACCATAGTGCGGCAGGCGGTTTTGTACAGTGAGGTTCCGTCCTGGGAATCGTGGGCAATTCTCGGTGCGTGGGCGCTCGGGGCGTTGGCAGTTGGCATGATTTACTTTTGGTTCGCAGAAGAAACGTACGGCCGTGACGAGTGAGCTAGAGTTCGTTCACGAACCCCCAGCGGTCGTGGTAGACAACGTCAGCATGGTCTATCGGGTACCTACTACCCAGCACGATTCCGAAGCTAGACGGGGCCTCTTAGGCTCCATTCGTCGGTCCATTGGACATGGGCCAACTGTTCATGTCCATGCAGTGAAGAACGTTTCGCTGGTGGTGGCTAGAGGCGAGTCCGTAGGAATCATCGGGCGTAATGGATCAGGCAAGAGCACGCTGATGAAGCTAATAAACGGGCGCGTGCCGCCTACTTCAGGGGCAATCTATGCGTCTTCTCGTCCCACCCTGCTGGGGGTGAGTGCAGCTCTGGTACCGGACATCTCCGGTGAGGAGAACATCACGCTCGGTTGCTTAGCAATGGGTATGTCAAGGAGCGATATCGCCGGCGCGTACCAAAATATCGTGGAGTTGTCTGGACTTGAGGAATCAATCCATTTACCAATGCGGACCTATTCATCTGGTATGGGGTCGCGGCTTCAATTTGCGATTGCAACGGCAGTCGATCCGGAGATTCTGCTGATCGATGAAGCGCTCAACACCGGGGACGACCAGTTCAAGGGCCGCACTAAACAGCGGATGGATGAACTTCTTGATAAGGCGGGCTGTGTCTTCCTGGTCAGTCACAGCGTGGGCACCATCACGGAAATGTGCAGCAGGGTGGTCTGGTTGGATGAGGGCGAGGTGGTGATGGACGGCGACCCAAGCGAGGTCATCAAGTGGTACCGGATGTTCATCAAGCATCTAACTGCGCGCGATCGCGTCGCGGCAATGAAGGTAAAGCGCCGGATGATGAACGACCTCCTAACTCCACAACTGGTGGCACGAGAAACTGGCCGTCGGAGCACCGAATGACCGTGCTGGATGTACGCCGGCTGAGAACCATGATTTGGCATCTACGCCACGGTGGGACAGCGGCAGTCCAGGCCTGGCGACGCCGAGAAAGCGCTGCACGGGGAGTTTTCACCGTTGACAATGCACAGGGCGCCGAAGGCGCGTGGACTGGGCGCCGGAAGACGCGGCAATTAGTCTTCGCTGACGCACACCCAACAGCCCATGCTGGCGCTCGGCACGCGATCCGCGTTGCCACTATTCTGGATGAGTTCTCATCGCTGGCATTCTCTTATGAGTGGGACACAGTCGCCCTCACCCCGTCGAACTGGCGGCGGGTGATTGCTGAGGAACGAATCGACCTGCTCTTTGTCGAATCAGCGTGGCATGGCAGCTCGGACGCCTGGAAATACCAGCTCTCGGGGGCGGATGGGCCGTCAGATGTGATCAAGGAATTGGTGGGGGGTTTTCGAGTTGGCGGCACCCCCACGGTGTTCTGGAATAAGGAAGACCCGCCGCACTATCAGGACTTTCTTCCTACTGCCAAGCTCTTCGACCACGTCTTCACTAGCGATTCGAACAAGGTAGAAAGCTACATAAAGGATTTAGGTCACAACCGAGTTTCGACCTTGCCCTTTGCGGCACATCCCGCGCTCCACAATCCCGTCCGTCCTCGAAAGGGCTGGCATACACGCGACTTGGCCTTTGCCGGTATGTATTTTGCCCATAAGTTTCCCGAGCGCCGGGATCAAATGGACTTGCTACTAGGGGCAGCCGCGGACGTTTCTGATTCCATGGTTACCGGACTGGAAATTTTCTCCCGTCAGTTGGGGGGAGCAGATCAGTACCAGTTTCCAGAAACTTTGCGGAACCACGTAGTCGGGTCTTTGCCCTACACCCAGATGCTGACTGCCTACAAGGCCTACAAAGTGTTTTTGAACGTAAATTCAGTGGTGGACTCTCCCAGTATGTGCGCCAGGCGGGTTTTCGAGATCGCCGCGTCAGGCACTCCCGTGGTCACCACCCGAAGCGCAGCGATCGAGGGATTCTTTCCGAACGAAGAGATCCCGATCGTCGATACCCGTGATCAGGCGCGCAGTGTCTTATCGGCACTCGTTCGACAGCAATCGCTGGGGGATCGGCAAGTCCATCTGGCGCAGCGTCGGATTTGGAACGAGCACACCTATGCGCATCGGGCGGAAAAGATCCTCGCTGCAGCAGTGCCTGCTCTCGCCCAACCGGTAACCTTGCCGTCGCTGTCGGTCTTGGTTTCAACAATCCGACCGCATCAGTTGGATCATGTGTTCCGCACCGTGACTTCCCAACTTGGCGTATGTCTTGAGCTTGTTCTGCTGACACATGGTTTCACGGCCGGAGCGCGAGAGCTCGAAGAACTGCGTCAGAGGTATCAGCTTGACGCTCTCACAATTTTGACTGCGCCCGTCAGCCAAAGCCTCGGTGAGTGTCTCAATCGCTGTGTTGATGCGGCGACTGGGGAAGTCTTGACGAAAATGGACGACGATGACTACTACGGTCCGCATTACCTGCTGGATCAACTGCATGCCCTGAATTACTCGGGCGCTCAGGTGGTCGGCAAACAGGCGCACTACATGTATCTGCAGACTCAGGACGCCACAGTGCTGCGATTCGCCCAAAAGGAACATCGTTTCACTAACATGGTCATGGGTCCCACGCTCATGGCAGCGGGCGACGTGTTCCGAAGTTTTCGGTTTGAACAGCGGACCAGAGGCGAAGATACAGCGTTCCTCGGCGCGGTGACAGCGGCGGCCGGTGCTGTTTACTCAGCTGACAAATACAACTACTACCAACAACGCAACGGGACAGGCCATACTTGGCAGGTTTCCGATCAGGACATACTCGCAACAACAAATGTCGTTTTCTTCGGAAAGCCCGACCGCCATGTATCCATCTAAGGGGACAAAATGAACAACATAAAAAAAGTCGCGGTCATCGGGCTCGGCTACATTGGCTTACCTACCGCAGCAATCCTCGCTACAAATGGACTTGAGGTTGTTGGCGTGGACATCAAGCAGGAGAACGTTGACGCAATCAACCGCGGCGAGGTGCCGTTTGTTGAACCGGACCTGAACATTCACGTGGCAGGTGCAGTAAGTGTCGGATCACTGACGGCGACAACCGTCACACCGCCCGCTGATGCCTTCATTCTCGCAGTGCCAACTCCCTTCAACGCCGATAAGACGGCTGATCTTAGTTATATCGAAGCTGCGGCACGGGGACTCGCGCCACAGTTGCAGGGTGGGGAGCTTATCATCCTAGAGTCCACTTCACCTCCGGGAACTACTCAACATCTGGCCGATTATCTCGTCGGTCTTCGGCCCGACCTCAGCCTTGATGGCGTCAATGGGAAGCCCATCCTGCACGTCGCCCATTGCCCAGAACGGGTACTTCCCGGCCGGGTCATGATCGAGTTGGTCACCAACGATCGAATCGTCGGCGGAATCACCGACGAGTCGACCGAACTTGCAAGGCAGCTCTACCACGTATTTTGCCAGGGTGACATCCACCTCACAGATGCGGCAACTGCTGAAATGGCTAAGCTGGTTGAGAATGCTTACCGCGACGTCAATATCGCCTTCGCTAACGAGCTCTCGGTCATAAGCGATAAAGTCGGCATCGATGTTTGGGAACTGATCGAGTTGGCCAACCACCACCCTCGTGTCAACATCCTGCAGCCCGGCCCAGGTGTGGGTGGGCACTGCATTGCCGTCGACCCTTGGTTCATTGTTTCGGCAGCACCCAACGAGTCGAAGTTGATCCGCCAGGCCCGCGAAACCAATGACGCTAAACCCGCTTGGGTTATCGATCAAGTGAAGCTTGCCTTGAAAGATGTTGGGAGCGATGCGAAGGTGGTTGCCTTGGGGCTTGCGTTCAAAGCAAACATAGACGATCTGCGCGAGTCTCCATCAGTCAGCATTGTGAAGCAGCTGAGCGCTGACCTACCGGGCCACACCATCCTTGTGGCTGAGCCGCATGTGTCAGAACTTCCCCCTATGCTGTCTCCCATTGCAAACGTTCAACTCATGGAGACGGAGCGGGCCATCAGCGAAGCAGATGTGGTTCTCCTTCTTGTTGACCATGACGAGTTTAGGGAGATGGACCGGTCGGCGCTAGAAGGTAAGTCGGTAGTGGATACCAGAGGGATTTGGCGGTGACAGTGAGGCCCACCGGCCGACGGGCGCCAACGGAGGAGTATTGTGCAGTTTGAAGACGAAGTTCGTACCCAACCCATAAGCGTCTCGGCTAAAAGGTCGGAATATTTGACCGATATCGATCGATTCATCACCGAGCACGAGAAGCTAATGTTGCGCAGACGCCGTGATGCCACCACTATTAGGTCCTTAGAGAGGGATCTGAAAGCGGCCAAATTTGGTAACAACAAGATACTACGTGAAACGAAAACTTTACGAGAAGAAAACACGAAGCTACGGGCTAACCTTTCCGCGCTCCGCCAATCGAAGCGGTTGAAAATCGGATCCGCAATTGTCACACCAGCGAATGCAATTGCTCGACTTTGGGCACGCCCGGCTCCGGAGCGGGCAAATCCAAAGCTGCTGGAACTTCGAAACAACACCCTTAGTGCAGCCACGCCAGCTAAGGTTCCGCTGGCTTCAGCTAACGAACCAGCCACTCTGACGGTTGGGCGCCCAGTGGGGCCAACGCTGACGCCGGTGGGACAGTCAGAACGCGCCGAGCAACTTCGCGATACGGTATCGAAGCAGCCATCCAAAGCAAATGTCTATAACCTGATCGCGCATCTCTATTTCGTTTCGGGTAATATCGCTGAACCAGCTAGGCTAATCGACGCTCACGCGGGTAACTTAACAGAACTAAGCGCTAAGCAACAGCAGCTCGTCGACGCTGTGTTGGGGTTGGATCGGCTCATTAAACATCCGCCTAAGTTACCGCCGAAACAGGACACACCGGGCTATCAGGCGGAGAGGGGACGGATTCTCTACTGCGCACATAGCGTTTCACCCTACAATTCGAACGGCTATTCGACTCGAACTGCTGGCCTGATCAAGGGTTGGACTCAGGCCGGGGCCGACATCGTCATAGCTGCTCGGCCGGGATATCCGTGGGACATCAAAACCGACGTTGCACCGCGGTCGGCTTCGAGCTACAACGAAGTCCACGACGGAATCAACCACTTTTTTAGTCAAGGTCCCACCTGGACACAGGGTCCGCTTGACTACTATGTCCAGCAGGCCGCCGACAGCTATGTGCAAGTGGCTATGCGCAATCGCGTCGAGCGAATCCATGCAGCATCGAATCACGTGACTGCTCTACCTGCGCTGATCGCCGCGCGACGGCTCGGACTGCCCTTCAGCTATGAGGTTCGCGGACTGTGGGAGATTACTGAGTCCTCGACGAAGGCGGACTGGGATCAATCCGACCGATTCCAATTCGCAAAACAGATGGAAACCTTAGTGGCGATAGAAGCCGACCAGGTGTTCGCCATCACCGATCAGGTGCGGGACGAACTCGTTCGCCGAGGGGTCCAGTCGGAGAAAATTTTGGTCCTTCCAAATGCTGTTGATACTGACGAGTTCAGCGACATGCCGCCTCACGGTCCAACAATTAAGCGACTCGGCATCGACAAGAATGTTCCGGTGATCGGTTATGCCGGGAGCCTCGTCGATTACGAGGGCTTAGGTACGCTACTCGATGCATGTCATCAAATGTTGACGAAGGGCACCAAATTCAGGCTTGTAATAGTCGGAGACGGCTCCGCGTTGCCGACCTTGAAGTCCCGGGCAGCCGCCCTGGGTTTATCTGAATTTACGGTATTTGCGGGCCGGGTACCAGCCAGCGAGATTCCAGCCTTCATCAGTGTGTTCGACATTATGCCCTGCCCAAGGCTGCCTCTTCCGGTGACAGAGATGGTGTCACCCATCAAGCCTTTGGAGGCGATGGCGGCCGCTAAAGCTGTAGTGCTTTCTGACTTAGCCCCGTTGAGGGACCTGGCCGGCGGTAATGGTGAACGAGCAATCCTGTTTCCTGCCGGGGACGCAGTCCAGCTCGCCGCGGTTCTCGACAATCTGGTGAATGACGAGGGCCTCCGTCGGGATTTGGGCCGCCGAGCGCGATTGTGGACTGTGGGGGAAAGAACCTGGCGAACCATGGGCGAGTTCACTCAGAGGGCTCTGGCTGCTTCGGAACAATTGGCAACTCCCGCACCAGCTAGCAAATTGTCGGAGCTGACGATCGGGATCATCGCTGATGAGTTTACGACCGCAGGATTGCGCCCCGACATCTCGCTCGTCGAGCTACTGCCCGATAGCTGGGAGAGCCAAATAACCAATTCCCGGCTGGACGCAGTGTTTGTCGAATCGGCATGGGATGGAAATGGGGGTGCGTGGCGTGGGAAGGTAGGCTATTACGATGAAGAATCATTCGCTGATCTTCGCGCCCTACTAAAACATTGTCGTGCCGAGTCGATTCCGACCATTTTTTGGAATAAGGAAGACCCGATACACTTCAACCGGTTCCAGGAGACCGCTAGGCATTTTGAACATGTTTTCTCCAGCGACGACGGATCAATCCGACGCTACTTGAAGTCTGGTGGAGAATTCCTCAAGACGGTGGCCTCACTTCCTTTTTATGCACAACCAGCGCTTCATAACCCGCTCCCCAGCGCCAGGGATTACTCGCACACCGTTACCTATGCGGGCTCGTACTATGGCGCGCGGTACCAGAAAAGGTCGGATCAGCTCCACAGTTTGTTAGCGGCCGCCCTTCCTGCAGGACTGACCATCTATGACCGCCAGCATCTGAACGAAGAAAGTCCTTACAAGTTCCCACTTGATCTAGCCCCGCACGTCAGTGGCGGTTTGCCCTACGCAGACATGGTGGAAGCGTATAAGGCTCATCCGGTACACGTGAACGTGAACTCGGTAGAACAATCAGGAACTATGTTTTCCCGGCGGGTTTTTGAGGTCGCCGCCTGCGGTGGGGCCATCATTAGTGGGCCGGGTAAAGGAATTGATCGGGTTTTCGGAGGCATTATCCCGCTTGTATCGGATGAGCCTAGTGCCCAGGCGCTAATCACCTATTGGATGGAGAATGAGGAAGCCCGGAATGACGACGCGTGGTTGGCGATGCGTGCCGTCTTCCGAGCCCATACAGCGGCCTTTCGCATGACGTACGTGCTCAGAACGGCAGGCCTCAAAGTCCGTACGCCAACGCTTGAGAAGTATGCACTCCGAGTTGACGAAATTACTCCGGAAGTCGTTGCGGGGCTCAAAGCCCAAAGTGTCAGGCCTGCCTTACTGTTAACCGATTCCAAGTCTGTTTCGACTGGGTCGATCGACGGAATCGAGGTTCAGACCATGGGTCCGATCGATTCTCAGAACCTTTTGGCCGCTGGAATCACCCTCATTGGAGGTCATCTCTCCCGACCGGTCGACCGCACGTATTATGAAGACCTGCTGACCTCGAGGAAATATCTGGCATGGGATTCGGCACGTGTAGACCAGACCGACATTGGTAAGCCTGGCGGGGGACTGATCCGTGTTGAGGCTAACGAATTGGCTGACGAGGGTGACCTCGAGGCTTTGGTACCTAGCGGTACCGGAAAATCGATAGTCCTCAGTCGGAAAGTATCCGAATATGCACGGACGGGTGGGTTGCGTTCTACCCAAACTGGGAGAAGGATTCTCGTCGCTGGACATGACTTGAAGTTCGCCAGGGGCATCATCGCGCATCTCAAGGCCGTCGGCCACACGGTAGAAATCGATCAGTGGCTGGGACATTCTCAACACGACGAAGAAACCAGCCGCTCCAAGCTGAAAGATGCAGACGTCATATTTTGTGAATGGACGCTGGGAAATGCGGTGTGGTTTGCCAAAAACAAGCGAGTTGGTCAAAGGCTGGTGTGCCGATTGCACCTTCAGGAGTTGAACACTCCATACCTTCGACAGTTGAATGCCAAAAGCGTAGATAAATTCATCTTTGTCGGTCGGCATATCGCGAAGGTCGCCGAGCGGGATTTCAACATTCCGGATTCTAAATCAGTAGTGATACCCAATTACGTGGACACGCAGGGCCTTGACCGAGACAAGCAGCATGGTGCCGAATGGAACCTCGGATTAGTAGGCATCGTTCCACAGCGAAAACGATTGGATTTAGCGCTCGATGTCCTACGTGGTTTGAGGACTGCTGACAAGCGATACCACCTGTTCATCAAGGGCAGACGTCCTGAAGACTTCCCATGGATGGCCGACCGCACTGACGAACTTGCATACTACCTAGACCAGTATGAGCGTATTGAAAACGATCCGCTGTTATCAGGTGCAGTTACTTTTGACGCTCAGGGCGATGATATGGCTGAGTGGTATAGCAAGATCGGGACGGTCTTATCGGTAAGTGACTTCGAGTCCTTCCATCTCACACTCGCCGATGGGGCAGCATCAGGGGCACTTCCAGTAACATTGGCCTGGGCTGGAGCAGACCAGATCTATCCAGCGTCGTGGGTATTTCCGACAGTAGAATCTATGACGGAACATATCGCATCGATGATATCTCGCAGCCCCGCGCGGGTAAGTGCCCTCAAGAATGCCACGCGATACACTCGAGATAATTTCAATCAATCGATGGTTCTACAGGTCTTAATGGAAACCATTCTGGAAGAGTGAAAATCATGAAGCATACTCAAATCCAGGACGTCGAGGGGTGGAAATGAAAGTTTTTTTCACTTTCAAGGACGCTGCAAGATATAGTCGACAAGGTGGATTCTATATTTCCTATAGAAACGTACTTTTCCCTTTTTGGTGGAACCTGACCGGCTCCCATGAATGGACTCTTTTCACGCCAGGCCGATTCGATCGAACGAAGCCTGTCCCGGCCTTTCAAAGATCTTCATATGCAGAATCCATGGACGAAAATGTTGTTTCGATGTTTGATCCGATGCTTTTCATGAATCGCGACATCAGTCTGGGATGGTACGTGGGGAACCGGTCTCACCATTATGCGGAGTGGCTTGCAATCCTGGTGGAAAAGATGGTGGCCCAAATGAACGTTGACGCATCGAAAATCGTCATTTACGCGTCGTCGGGTGGAGGTATACCTGCTATCAGAATTGGGACGCGAACGGCTGGCGTCAAGATTTACTGTTCGAATATTCAGGTCGATGTCAGATCATATTACAAGAAAACATTCAACAAGATGATTGAAGTGGCCTATCCAGGAATGGGGGAGGTCGAGGTGTCTGAAAAGTTTTCATCCAACCTAACGTGTATTGACTGGGATGGGGACTTTTCTCTTACTTACGCTCAAAATTTGAGCGATAATTTTCATTTTGAAAATCATTTTTTGCCATATAGGGAAGAATACAATAAGATGCCGGGACGCCGGAAGGTTCGATTCCTGGTCTACCGGGATGAGGAGAGCGGTCACGGCGTACTCAGTAGAGGAGTTGAGTTGGAAATAATTAAATCGATGCATTCTGGTAGTGACGTCTCTGTGCTATTGCCTGCTGGACGTGTCGTGGTGAAATCTGAACCACTCAAAAAGCCGCTAAAAGATGTCGGCCACAGATGAAGCCACAGCATGACCTATGGCCGCTGAGCGGCTGATCGCATTGGATTCGAAAGAGTTCGGCCAAAAATTGATGTACCGATGGCCGATGGACAGCTACACACAGCAGGCCTTCGACAACCATGCCAAAGAGCTTCGCACCCGGTTTGCCACGCGCGGATCGGCTGTGACCAAGGGCGCTCGAGTCGACTTTAGAAACTACATCGATTTCCTAAGGGTTTCTCAGGGACTCCCTGAGGCACTAGCGCGGCTGGAAGATCTCCGCGAGAGCGGATTGATGCCGGAACTATATGCGACAGCCGGCATGATTGCGGCCCGACGGGCGGGCGAATACGGTCAGGCGGCAGACTTCCTCGTCGCTGCGCATAATCGGTGGCGCGACCACTCAGGAATTTTTGTGTTCCTTATTGAGACCCTCATATCCGCAGACCGCGTTCCGCAGGCGGTTGATTTGCTAAGTGGAGTCAATCGATCCGACAACTACGTGCGTATCTCTCGGTCCGCGATTGGCCTTAAGCTCGGTGAGTTGGCGTCGGTTTGCGGGGCTTGGGAGGAGGTCATGCGATTTGCGGAGTCGATCGTGCCCGATCCCGAGGATTTTGCTTGTCAAATCATGAGCAAGAGGGCAGAAATGTCTTTGTCGTACAGCGGCCAGACAGCAGAACTACCTGCTTTTGTGCTGAACATGACGGAAGATAGCCGGAAGCTCAGCCTGTTGCTGGGGCTCTACCGTAAGTTCGACCTGGTTCCAGAACGACGAGAGGCAGTCGACGGACGCGCCCTCGACCCCTCTGGCCTACCCGACATCGCTGCACACCGAGGGCTGAGGATTGGCGGGGGTGCGCTCGGATGCGCTCTGGGGCACATTTCGATGTGGAAGGAATTTCTAGTGGGAGGGCAGAGCCATGGTTTGTTCCTTGAGGACGATGGTCTGCCTTTCGCCTGGCAAGACCTATCAGAAATTATTGCAAAGGCAGGATTCTTTGACGTTTTGTATGTAAACGAGCGGATGTCAGGAACTAAGGCCGGGATTTTATCCACCGGGATCAGCGCACTTTGGGATACTTTGGGCACCAGGCCCGATTCGGTTCACGGTTGGGGAGCTGATGGCTACATGCTAAGCAGAGAGGGAGCTGACCGCCTTCTGGACGCTGTATCTGCGGATAAAGTACTTGGCCACATTGACGGCCAAATCGCGGCTTACGGCATACCACAAGAGTCAATTGCAAGTAACCTAGCGCAGACTATTGGACTCTCGGTGCGTCAGACGAGCCGATATACGCCAACCCTGACGATTAAGTGTCTAGATTTCCCCCTGGTAGCAAGCATGGACTTCGGAGATTCCACGATCGGACGGGTTGGCGGACACTAGCTGCGCGTGGGATCGAGATGTTCAGATGATATTGAGCCAGCGTGTCGTAAACGCCGTTGTTTGGCTGGGATCAGCGTCCATTCGAAAAACCCGCACCCGATACGTTCCCGGGGGAAGGTCATCAAAAACAACGACCTGACGGTTGGAATAGCTGCGGCGGCGGACAATCTCCGACCCTTTAAATAGCCGGTAGGAAAGTTGAACACCCAGTGGCGCATAGACCTTTATGCGAATGCTTCGGGCTTCATTGTTTTGGGTTAAGATGTACGGTAGAGCTTCTTCCGGCGATCCCGAGACCCACTGCTCAAGGTTCGCCTGAAGATAAAACCTGAACACCGACCCAATATCGGCATGTGACAGGTCAGCGAGCACAGTGACCTGTGGGAGAGTCAGCTGATTGGCAGACATTGCCTCCACGAGGGGTTGAACGTGACGAGGCAGATGGTGGTCATTGTCACCCACGAGGATCGAAACGCGAGTTGAAGGGTTGGCTTTCAGAGCATACTGATCTACAATCTTGTCCAGATAGGCAATATCGTCGGATGAGTCGCCTCCAGTCATGAACTTAAGGATGTTACGATGCGGCCCCGAAACGAAGGTTCCAATGCGCGTTTGAGGAGCCCCGGCAATAACCCGACCAGCCGGCAGCGCGAAGCCATGGATTAGAGCGGCGGTCCCACCTTTGGACGACCCGACTGTCGCAACATCGGCAAGTTCCATCCCTTGGTCGAGCACGATTTTTCTGATTAGAGCTTGGACAGCGTCGAATATTTTGGGGGAGCGGTGGTCAGAATGGTAGTAAGACCCCTGATCACCGAAATCATCCAAAATGTACAGTGCACTGATGTCGACCTCATCGACGGTCGCTTTGTAGTTGTAAGTAAAATCACCCGGGTGATGGATTGCTGTAAAAACCACTGCTAGACGCTTGCGTCCCGCAGCAGATTTCCCCGGAACGAATAAGTAATTCAGTGGTATCTCGCCAC
The DNA here is from genome assembly GCF_054511155.1 of Arthrobacter glycogeni. NCBI lineage: Bacteria > Bacillati > Actinomycetota > Actinomycetes > Micrococcales > Micrococcaceae > Arthrobacter > Arthrobacter glycogeni. The sequence continues at coordinate 115,397 of NZ_JBTNDE010000008.1, forward strand.
TGTCCTGAGACCATTCGGATCCGGACTTACTAAGGCCACGATCTGTATAGCTGAAATCGGCAAGTCGGATCTTTGTATCTACTACTGCATTTCTTGCAACAAAACTGATCACGACCACTTTTGAAGGCACTGCTTCCCCAAATGTTGGAAACCGCCATCCTAAAGGTTTTGGTCGATCTACGCCTTCCTGAATTGAAATCGAAGTCGCAACATCAGCCGCAAATGTAAGATCCATTCGTTTCTGATTATTGTGAAAAAGTTCAAATCCTTGTCCGTGCAACGTTACGGAAACGTCAGGGCTGAGGTTCCAAAGAAGCTGGTAATTATGTTCTGAATCACTGAATATGTGGTCAGTAAGATCAAATTTTGGAACACCATTTTCCTCGGTGACATCTACCATTCTCTGGTGGATTACATCATCGTAGCGGGCATTGGTGCCAATGACGGTGAATTCACTTGCTTGTTCGTCAATAGCACGAAGAGTGACCTTATCGGCTCTGTCATCGGTACGAGGAAGACTAGTTCCGTCTACAATGAGGGTGTTATGGGCAAACTGGGAATAGGCATATTTAGAAAAGGGGTCCTTATAGTCGTAGCTGTAGGGACCAGACTCACTGAGAAGGTCGACGCCAGAACTGCGAAGGAAAAAGCTTAGGTCATCGGAGTGCTTATGATAATCCGCGTTGTACGCTGCGGAGAAAAAGGCGAATGTCGCTAGCGGATCGCCCCATGCGCTGCGATATATGGCGTATCCAGAACGCGGAAAAATGACTGCTCTTTCGGTCGGAGCAGTGCCTAATTTTCCTTTTGTGCTGGCGAACGCAAACGCGGGGTTCGTGAAAACCTTTCGCATTGGGCCCCGCCCAATGTCCGTTTGCTTTGTGTCGCTGATTGGAGGGTAGGTCCCGTCCGGCATTAGTGCATGGGTGGCGTAGTGCTCGGCTCTACCGACGAGATCGGAGTAGTAAGCGGCATCCGTATGCCCGGAAATAGCTGCAATTTTCTGGATCGTCGCTACGTGTCGCGAAACCATTAAATGATAGGTGGGCGTGTTTTCTACGTGTACCCCTTCTGACGTAAAACAAAGACCGAAGTAGGCTCGTAAACGGACCATCGATTTTTCGAAGTAGTTCGTGCGTCTGGGGTCCTGGTGGCCGGCCGACATAATGCTCCAGTAAAGGATAGCCAAATCCTGGAACATTCCATGATTATTGCCCTCGGCGTAAAATTCATCGCTGGCCAACAGGTCAGCAGTCGCGCTAATTAGTGGGCGCAGGGGATCTGCTGCCTCGTTCGGAGACGAGCCCAGGAACGCCTGCTCAAGTGAAACCAGGTTTATGAGCCGCTGCGCGGTGGTTTCATCGTGGTAGGCCATCGCGGGGGCAGTTGAGCGTTCACCATGGAGAATTTCCCAGGTGGTAACAATTTTTAGGGCTGCGCCGACTGCCTCGAAAGCGGTGGACTCGTCGGCCAGGACCGTGTCGTACCAATCGACAAAAAACAAGAAGCCGTGTAAGTACCGTTGCTGGCTACGAGCGCCACGTACGCTCCAGACATCCCCGTCTCCGAAAGGGATGTCTGGGAAAACATTCGACGAAATGATCCGCGATGAGAGAAAGGCCGTAGCGCGCTCCCGCGCGGCATGTCCCAATACCGAGGGGAGTTGAGAGCCGACAATCGCACGGAGCGCAGCCTCTTGTTGTGTCGTGAACATTGATCCCCAGGGTTGATAGATGGTCCAGCGGGCATGCTGGGCCTGATTACAAGTCTAATTGTTCTGCCGTCTTTTCTGAATCAGGACCATCAATAGCAACGAAGTGATCCTATTGTCACCACCTGCCGCAACGCTCAGCGTCGCCAGGCTCCTGGCTTAGAGACCGGCAACCCCGGTTCAGAGAACGCGTGCAGATCGGCCCAACGAATCGAACCCTGTCTATTGGCGGAGGGCCGCTTTCCACATGTAATGAGACCGGATCTACATTGATCTTGCGGATTTGTGGTTCCTGCGCCGACCTTCGGCCTCGAAGCGAGCGATGACGGATTTGTCGCCCAGACCTCGTGCAGTTCCGATACCGCTACCTTCGGAGGACGGTGAGATTACAGTCAGCTTCCCAGCAACCTGACACGCGACCCGCGACCCGCCCCGAATCCTTGGCTCAAGATCCCTTGACAAGGGAGTGCTAACACCATTCGCCTTGCCATCAGGTCGGCTGCTCTGACTCGGCTGTGTTTCAGACGCTGTGGCATCAGAACCGTGTACGCCATACTTAGTCGCCTTCAGGGCACCCGAGATTGCTCTCGACCGAGGCGATTCGAGCACGAACAGCACAACTCGTCGGAGCGCTAATAGGATTGAAAGCTTTAAGCATACTTTCCCAATTTAAGGGATTTTTTATGATTATCGACAGGATCGCAGACACAAGATTTCGGGGCGGTGAGACGTGCCCGGAGCCCCAATGATCCATAATGAGATGAATGGAACTATTTTCGGGGAAGGCCTCGCAGAAAGGAATTAGGTGCTTGTCAACGTGATCATCTGATATGTTTTGGAGGTAAACAATAGTAAATATTTTCTTAGACATCGGAAGCTTTCGAAGGTCGGATACAATTCTGGTTTCGAGAGCTTCTGAGATATTTCGGGAAGTTTGCGCGTTCCAGCAAATTTTAGCAAATGACTCCACAATTCGAGGTATATAGTTTGCGATTATAGTTTGAGGGTTGGCGATTATAGCAATGGAGGCGTTGAAGAACTGTGCGTAGTATGCCGCGGCGAACCCACCGCCCGACGCGCCGAATAGGAGGGTTCGTACTCCGCCGGCGTCCGCGACGAACTTCTGCAGGATTGCCGGAAGCTCATTTTGCAACGGAAACGTTGCGGACCCTGCGTACCACGCCAGCATAAGAGAGTCATCGAGGTGGAGGCTTGCGTCAAACACAAATATTCCATTTGTTTCCAGTTCATCAAACAACGGGCCGGCCATGAACCGCGGGATTTCTTGGGTATTGGTATTTAGTGCTGCATTAAAAACCAGTGATGTGACCGCCGACCTTTTGGGAGTGTACATAATTTCCAACGGCAGTCCATTCGATCTAATGACATGCAGTCCGGGCTCAAGTAATTTTGCTGAAAAAAAACTTCCTGTTGTTGGATACTCGAATATTTCGCAGTCAAAGCGGTCTAAATTTCGAAACGACTTAAAGGGCGAAGACGTCCCCTGAATGGGCTCCCGCGCGTCCTCCTGCTTCAGGAGAACTTTTCCTACGAAAACATTTTCGGCGGACCGAGACCAGGGAACTAAGACGACTCGGAGGCAAATTGTGTCGCTAGGCAAGGTGATGGATAACTGCGCCGTGTGGTGGCCAGCCTTTGTCTCTAGGTAACAAAAGTATCCTGCGCGCGGATTTGTTGACCGCATAAGGCCAGTGCCATCGACCGATCGTAACGGCTTCGTCAGCTCAAATCTGAGCAGGACCGAACGGTCGATCGCTTCCGGAGGTGAGTCTAATTCAACGGTGCAATGCAATGTTCCCTGCATTCCGCCGGTTTCCAACTGAATTTCTTTGTGTAAATATTGTTCTAGTGTGTAGATTTTCTCCTCTGACAATGTGAGGGTCTCCTTCTGCTTCGACGAGTCTGGATGGAGACTCTCATTGATGACCTCCGGACGATACAATTGACGAGTATCCGAAATTGTAGGAAGCGACTAGTGGGAAACGCATGCATTTTATGCGCAGAGGTTCATGAAGCCGCATATTTTTGCGGCAATTCAATCCAACTCTCTGAGCCCTACTGATTGCCTTCGAAGTCGGGTCTATACCGTAAGACCCTATTTGCCCATCTATATGTCCCACAATTTTGTCCTCACTAATCATTTCAAGCAACCTCTGAGCAGCTTCTCTGCTTACAATGTAGCCGTCAGCGCCCCAACCTTGCATTCCTTCCGGGCGCGACTCAAGAGTGTCCCATAATTGACTGATCCCCGTCTCATACTCATTCCCCGCAGCACTAGACATTCGTTCGTTCACGTATAGGATATCGAAGGTCCCTGCCTCTTGAATTATATTATTGATATTTTGCCAACTGTAGGGCAACCCATCGTCTTCTAGGACCAGACCATGTTGTTCGGTGCCATCCGATATTCGTTCCCACGCGGCAATGTGGCTGAGAGCACACCCCACAGCCCCTGGACCGAGCAGTCGTCCGGACTTCGAAACGACGCTGTTATGCACGAACTTACTGATGTCTGTACCCCGGGTGGCTTCCACCCGGTTTAGTGACAGGCCCATCTTCTCGTACAAAGCGATTGCGAGGTCATACTTGCGGCTATCTTCTTTTAGATTCAGAATTGCGGTCGACACAACCGTATCCTGAGACTGGAAAATTTCAGCGCTGGCGATTCGTGCAACGAGAAGTTCCCGGCGTTTGATGTTGGCAGGATTCTCTTCTGTCGTACGGCCAAGGAACGTGCGGCAGGCATCCCACTCTCCACCTATCGCAGCAGTAGTGGCCAGGCGCAATGCTGGTTCGTCGGCTATCACCATTGACTTGTTTTCTTCAATAAGCCGAAGAGCGTCGGAAAAGTTGGTCAGCTGTCCTGTGGCTAGAATGTTTTCCAGAAGGGAATTCGCCACGTAGGGATCGTTGGGGTGTGCTCCCATCAAAGCCGTCGCCAATTCGACACCCAAAGAATAGTTATTGGTATGACGGGAAATGTTCTGTATAGACAACGCCGCCAGGGCCGGCATCAATCCGTTCTCCACATAACTTTGAAGGCTGGCAACCGCCGAAGGTGTCCCCTCTAACAGAATCAGTTGGTCTAGATAGGCAAGGAAGTCTGATCTATTGGCATGGGCAGATTTCACCGATACCGATGAAAATTGGGTAACCAGTGAAGCGGGAATTTCAAGATCCGACACTCTGTTCCTCTGATCTAATGTACTGATGATCTGCCGCGACCTCCACGATCATGGCCTCGGCTAGTTACGTTTGGCCTTTATATTAGCGGTAAAATTTGGGGTTTGGCGGTTCGGGCCATTGGCGCCTGTCCAACAGGAAGGGGTACTCGTTGCCCGATTTTCGAGGGCCGTTGCAGCTGTCCAGGTTAGCTCGGCATCAGTGAATCACGAGGTGTCCCATGCGGCGTTACCCGTCGCGTCGTAGACGAAGTACGGCTAGTCGGAGAGGGCAAATGGGGGTAACTGTGGAAGATCAATTCGTCGTGTTGTGGCTAACGAGCGCAGGGTCTGTTAACTCGGTCGCGAACGTAACTCGGTCGCGAACGGGCCCTGTCGGTGGTTCCTTCACTGAAGACATCTGTTAGGCGGGCATAAGACAAGGTGACCGAACCAGGCCGACTGGGGTCAATGAATTCGGTCTCGAGAGGTTACGTCCCGCTGGGTGGTGGGGTTTCCTCGACACCGTGCGTTCAGTACTTTTGATTACGCTGCAGTGAGCTCGGGAAGCAAACCTGTCTCCTCGACCGGCGTGGTGGCGGGTGTGTTCATGGTGGTGAGTTCGGCCATGGAGGCCTCGGAGAGGTAGCGGCGGTCGCCGGCTTCCCATTCGTCGTGCTGTTCGACGAGGACCGCTTCGGCGAGCCGTAGACGCGCCGCGGGGTTGGGGAGAACACCGACGACGTCGATGCGTCGTTTGATCTCTTTGTTGACGTTCCATCGGGTTTGTGGACCAGGTTTGACGCCAGTGTCGGGTAGGGAATCCGGCGGACGCGAGCACGTCGTCCCGGGTGTCGTTGACCGTCGCGGCGACCTCGGGATGAGATTTGGTGAGCATCCGGGTGACTTCGTCGAATTGGGTGTTCACCTGCGCGGTGTCGGGTTGGGAGAAAGCGGTTCGGACGATCGAGGCGACCATTTCCTGGGAGCCCTTCGGCACGGTGGAGAGCACGTTGCGCATGAAGTGCACCTGGCAGCGCTGCCACGCGGCGCCCTCAAAATCGGTGCCGATGGCTTTCTTAAGCCCGCTGTGGGCATCGGAGATGGCGAGCTTGACCCCGCCCAGGCCACGAGCCTTCAGGGACCGCAGGAACGCCGTCCAGAAGCCCTCGTTTTCGCTGTCGCCGACGTCGAAGTCGGGGACTTCGCGCCGCCCGCCGGCGGGGACCCCGAAAGCGACCACGATGGCCTGGAACACCACCCGGTGCCCGACCCAGGCCTTGCAGTAGGTGGCGTCGAGGAACACATACGGGTATGGAAGCGCCAAGAGGTCCCGGTCCCGGAACGCACCGACTTCATGATCGAGGTCCTCGCAGATCCTGGACACCTCGGACTTCGAAATTCCGGTATCCGCGCCGAGGGCCTTGACCAGGTCATCGACCTTGCGGGTGGAAACACCGTGCAGGTAGGGCTTCCATCACGTCCGCGTAAAGGACCTAATCGACCCGGCGGCGCTCCAGCAGCGCGGGAAAGAACGAACCCGCCCGCAGCTTTGAAATCTTCAGATTCAGGCCCCCCGCGGTGGTTGTCAACGTCCGGGCCCGAGACCCGTTTCGCTGAGTCGTGCGCGTCTCGGAGCGTTCGAACGGGCTGGCACCGATGAACGCGGTAGCCTCCCCTTTGATCACCTGCTGATACAGGGCCTCGGTTGCGGTCCGAATCCGATCCGGCACGTCGGTGAGCTTCAATTGTCCAAGCAGGTCAAGCAGGTCAAGCAGGTCAGACTGGTCTAGAGCCATCGCGTGTTTTGTGTCTTCCTGTGAGTGACTTTGATCGGTACTGACCAACAATCGCGCGATGGCTCACCACGTCGCGTACGCAACGCTCAACAGCAGAAAACTACACTGGTTGGGTCCCCGTGTAGGTGATAGGGGTCCCGTCTATTCCACCGGTTTTATGTGAAAAGGAGCGGATTGTGGATGTCGTTCCAGAGTACTTCGTAGGGCATCTGGGCTCATATAGCCGGTGTAGCTGTGCCGGCGTTTACCGTTGTAGAAATCGATCCAGCCGTTCATGGCGGTCACTAATTCGATGACGGTCTGCCAGTTCCGTTTCCGGTCCAGCAACTCGGTCTGCATGCGTGCCCAGAAAGTTTCCATGGCGGCATTGTCGTAGCAATCTCCCACGCTCCCGAGTGAAGCGGTGAGTTCGAACTGGCGCAGGTTTTCGCTGAATCCCCAGGAGGTGAAGTTCGTGCCGTGATCCGAATGCATGATCGTGGCTCCGGCGCGTTCACGACTGTGGTGGGCATGACTGACTGCCCGGCTTACCAGCGCTGTGTCATTAATCGTTGAGAACGAACGGCCCACAGCTGTCCGGGCGAAGCAATCGAGTACGACGCAGCAATAGACCGTTCCTTCCCGGCTCGGATGCTCGGTGACGTCTGTGAGCCACAGCCTGTTTGGTCCATCGGAGGTGAAGACCCTCTTGACCAGATCCGCATCGGTTCGTTTATCTGCCAGCGGGTTACGAAAGGCCCTGACGCGCGGAACCCCGGTAATACGTTGCTCGCGCATGAGAGCTTTGATGAGTTTGCGGTTGACGATCATTTCGTACTCATCGAGCAGTTCGGCACGGATTCGGCGCCACCCGTAGGTCCCGCCGGACTGCCCATGGATCATCACGACATGGTCGGCCACGATGCGTCGTCTGATGACCCGGATCGAGAGCTCACAGCGAAGGTGTTTTATGTAGGTCGAACGGTTCAAGGCGATGGTGCGGCAGGCACGTCGGGCTGAGAAGCCCTGGGCGACGAGCCCGTCGACAATCGCGAACTTCCTTTTGGGGGCACCACCACTTGCTCGTCGTAGAGGGCGCTGGCGGCCTTCACGATGGCCAGTTCGTCCTCAAGCTGCCGGATCCTTTTCGCGGCCGACTGCAGATCCGGGATCTGCGTGCTAGGCGTTCCCGCAGCCAGGCCCGCATCAACCAGAGCCTGGTGCTTCCACCGGTACAACGTTCCCAAACAGATCCCAGATTCGGCATGAACGGCCAGGACTGCCTCCCCTTGCCGCATGCGCTCACTGAGTCCCCGGCGGACGGACGAAGGATAGTGAAAAGGCATTTCATGACCTCCTAGAAGTCACTATGCACCTTTCACATAAAGCCGGTCTACCAAGAGGGGCCTGGAACAACTGGACTCCTACCCGGGGACCCAACCAACAACACTCCACGTGCCGTAACCTTTCGAGAATCGGTTGCAAAGAAACACTGGACCCAGGATGAGGCGGTGTCTCAGGATCGGGGATTCCATCCGAATGGTGCGACGGTCAGGCCTGCCCCGTTTGCTTTGCAGGTGAGCCCGCCTTCTTGACTCGCCTCGGGGTGGCGACGGCTGTTGAAGCAAGCTTTGCGCAACCTTGGAAAAGAAGAAATTTCTCCTCTTACGGTATGGACCGGCATCCTACAAAAGACAAGGGCCACTAGACTCAGCGTGTAGGGTGTTCGCACATGCAAGCGTTTCCTTCGAATCGCGTGCGGCACATATCTCTGTGAGTCGCCACCGGATAAGTTTGGTTGGGTGTGTGCCTAGATCTCGTGTTGACGTGGTCGGCTAACGAAACCCTGAGAGGTAGCAGTATTCATGGATGCGGTAATGGTAGAGGGCGCCGATCGTCAATCGGGAGACAAGTCCCAGCTTGCAGCCCGGGTAATCCACGAGATGCGCGAGGTAGTGCTAGAGGTGCCTTCGATTACCGATCACATAGGTGCCGCACTTTTATCGAACAATTCGTTTTACGAATTAGACTTTCTAAGACAATTAAAAGCGATCCTTCGACCCGGGTCTCTCGTGATTGACGTAGGTGCCAATATCGGAAATCATTCGCTCTTTTTTGCTATCGAGTGTGCATGTCGTGTGATTGCGTACGAACCAGTTTCGAGCACGGCGGATATTCTCAATAGAAACATTGACCTGAACTTCTCTTACGGTCTAATCGAGCCACGTCGAATCGCATTGGGAGCGGCGGCGGGCAGCGCACGACTGAAACGTCTTCCCGAAGATAATGTCGGGGGCGCCCAACTGGTGTCGGACGGCTTCGGGTCGATACCGCTCTCATCGCTTGATCAGGAGTATTTCGATATGCCCGTAAGCCTAATTAAAATAGATGCGGAAGGCATGGATTTCGAGGTCCTAAGCGGCGGAATGGACCTAATAGAGAGAGATCGACCCCTTTTAAGTTTCGAAGCTGCAACTGGAACTGAGCGGGAGGCATTGCGTGAAATGATGCTATCTATAGGATACGCGGGGCTGGGTGTTTTTAATGCGACGCCGACCTACCTGTACGCGCCTGCCGCTTCGACGGAGGAGATTTGCCGGTTCCTACAAAAACAGGGGGAGTTGGAAATATTGAAACGAGAAGACGTCAATCTTATGAGAGCCGATATTGACCGAAACCTTAGGTACACTAATCGCTTGGTGAATAACCACATCGCTAATGAGCATCGAGCCTTATAAAAAGACTAAAACGCCGAAATTCCGGCCACCCCATATTACCATGACCCTGAGTTGGAAACAGACACATGACGAGTTCAATTTTCGAAGAATGCGACCATTCTGCGTGGAAAACATCCATTCATGATTGGGACGATTTACCCAGCTTTTTGTCTGCTGATAACTGGGCCGATGGAATCCATTCAATAGTTTTTACAGATGCACCGCATCTTGATCTGCTAGTACAAGGACTTTCAAGAATAGATCGCGATGGGCTCGCGATACCAGTATTTTTTAATGGTGCGGTGACATCAAGGGAAACAAGCAATCCTCCTTTTTTCTCGGGCATTAAAATTGCAGCCAAGGGTAGAATGCCATTCGTTACTATCTCCGATCCTTCGCTTAACCTCGATCGTTCCTTGGGACTTGCATGGTATGCGGGGAGTCGCCACACGCGGACGCAAGAAGTCATAGAGCAGGTTCTGTTGCGTCTTCACGATATGACCGGTTTAGAACTACTTCTAGTAGGCGGATCTGGAGGCGGTTTCGCCGCTTTGTACTTCGCTCACAAATTGGGTTCGAAAGTATCCGCCTTTGTATGGAATCCGCAAACTAATGTACTGGAGTATAACCAGAAATTTGTGAAGAATTATCTGAAATGGGCTATGCCTGGTTCTCAAGAGATTGACTTTGAGACGCCAAATTGGAAGGCAGCAGCATCAAGTTATTTTGGACGTAATGGCATAGAACTAGACGTCTGTGGCGAGCCGACCAGCACGCGGCCTCGTCGCCTACTCTATCTCCAGAATTCAGATGACTGGCATGTCCAATCCCATATGAAGCCCTATTTGGAACGATCGAGTTTCTCTTTCGATCAGCCCGGGCGCTATGGCGAAACTGATTACCGTCAAGTGTTGGTAGCGCAATTTGGTTCTGGCCATTCGCCTCCTGAACCGGATGTTGTATCCCTGATAGTTGAATTGCTAAGAGATCCGACGGTGACAGCAAGGTCGGTTGTTGATTCAGTTCTCAAATCCAAGATTTTGGGACCGCAAAAACGGGAAATCTTGCCAAGGGATCTGCGAGAAATCGCGCACCGAATTGAAGAATGTGTCAGCTTCGCTGTCATGCAGGATGGTCACAATTTCTCCTTGGAGGTCAACTTGGGGATTGTTCCCATTGGATACGGAGGGCTGAATTTCGAATTTTTTGCCGTGTGCGACGGTGATAAGAAGAGGTTGCGAATGGCTGAAACGACACCGACGTTTCAGTACGCAAGCGTAGAGCCAACGGCGCGAACTAATAGATTCTGTGCGATGGTCCGTGATGGGTTTGGTAACCATCTGCTGACTATAGAGTCATCAGTCAGCGCTGCCGGTCCTACTCGGCTGGTACTGCTTGGTAGCAGCGCAACCCAAGAATCGGTTGCAGGATCTGATGAAATAGACGTTATTGAATATATTACTAGAAGTTCATTAGCTAGTATGTTTCAGAAACCCTTACCTTCGATCATGGAGATGGTCCAGGATAAATCCCGAACGCATCCTGCTAACCAGTTTCAAGAAAAAATTCTGCGAAATGACATAACGAAGACTATTCCTGAACTACTCAAATCAACAGACTTCGACATGCTATTAGTGGATCTAATAGATGAGAGGATCGCCCTGCTGGACATTGATGGTTCCTATATTACCAATAGTCCGGAATTTCGCTCGATTGGTCTTGATCTTAATGGAATTAGCGAAATCGAACCCGGTAGCAAAGTCCACCTCGATCTTTTTAGGACCGGGATCGAGTCGCTAGTTGAGCTTGTCGGCGAGCGACGCATCGTTGTCAACAGGCTTTTCTGGGCTAAACGCGACTCTTCCGGCCAACACTTTCCGAATCAACGGCAGATTGACCAAAGTAATATTATTCTTTCGAAATTGTATAGCATGTTCGATAAATTTGAAGGAGTGCAATATATAGATTATCCTGATGGTCTGCTTGTCGGTGAAGAGAAGCATAAGTGGGGAGCGACTCCGTACAGGTATGGCTCGGATGTGCACGCACATTTGCTGGCTTCGATCCCGCCGTTATTGTCCAGGAGGAAATAGAAGATCAGCGGTTTTAGGGCAACCCGAAGATACTGTTGTGGCAGCGGGCTCTTCGCTGCTCTTTTGATATTCTTGATAAGGTATTGTCGGTGTCGATCTCCGTGGTGGTACCCGGTGACGGCGACAACTTCGATCTCGTTCCGCCACCGTTAGTCCGTACAGGATAATCTCTTAGGCCGACCTGGCCCGCGCTCGGCACGTCTACTTAGCACGTCGCTCGCCGCGGCAGCCTTGGCGAGGGAACCGGTGCCCAACAACGGTCAAAGTTAGTCCTTTACTTCCAGTCGTCTTGTAGCCCGGCGGCGGGATCGCCACTAGCTAAGGCCCTCTCGAGGCACGTCCGCCCCGGAGCGAAAGCCGTTTGGCGCTTTGCAGCAGTAGCTTTCGGTTCAGCCACATCGTGTCGGTGGTGCGCCTGCGTTGGTCCTTACCTTCCTAGTTGTTGAGCTCCCGTTGTCAGTCCCGTCACGGATCGATAGCTGAATGGTTTTCTGCGGTCCGGTTTGACCACAATATTGCCACCACCGCTTGGCGCCAAGCCTAAGAGGTATGATCATCGCCCTATTCAGGGTACGCGCCACGTCAGGGTTTGGACGCCGGCGACCGAAGGCAAGCTATTGAAGTCGTCCGCCGACTCCAGCAAGCCAACATCAAGAACCCCAAACCGCGCATGCGTATTCGGGCCTATTCTGACTAATGGTTCGCCTCGCTGGGGACTGGTGTGCGTTTCTGAGACTATATGGTGCCAGTGGCCAAACCGTGCCGCATGCAGAAGGTCCTCGTAGTGAGTTTCGGGTAGCGAACTATCGAACTCCGCAATCCACTTTGTGGTAACTACGCCACTTAGCGAATCGTAACCTGGGACTACGACCGTTTCGATACCGTTACGCGATGCCTTCATGATCGCCTCAGTGTCAGCTTTCAAAGCGTACACGGTTGTCGGTCTCCAGGTTTGGAGAATTATGCTGCTGATAATGTCCAAATTGAGATTTGGGGTAACAATAGAATAGTTTTGTAAGGAGGGTGCCTTAATCGGGAGTCCCGCGGTACGCATCATAAGCGTTAACGCATGCTCGGCGAGGTGAGCGCGGGTGACCGCACGTAACTGCTTCCAGACAGCTGCTAGACGGGCTTGTTCGTCGTTCATCCATTGCCCGAGCAGCTCAGTCCACTTTTCGGTGGAATCGGTAGCGATGATACCTGGAATTTGCTCGTTTATTCCTCGACCTTTTCCACTGAGAACTAGGCCTCCACTGGCTGCAACCTCCACAATACGTCTGGAAAACATGGTGGGCGAGTCGGATGCCGAATTGACGTTAATACTTACAGGATGGGCTTTGTAAACTTTTAGAACTTCATCATAAGGCACGCCTGGCTTGACGTAAGCGGACAAACCATCCGGAAAACGGTAGGGTGAATTAGGAACATTAACCTGACGATCATAAATTGTTAGCCCAAACGGCTTGGCCGCCTCGAAAATTCGATCAAGTTCTTCTGATCGGTCTGCAAACCTAGGCCCATAATAGGTCCCCGCGTAGGAAACTGTGTGTTCGTAGGCTCTTTCGGAAGGGAGAGGGTTATGCAGAAGTGGTTCTGCATAAAACGAAATCGAAGACGCCGTTAGGGTCTTGGAATCTTCTTGAGCGAGATAGTTGCCGACCATATCTCCATCAGTCGTAAAAACATGTGCGATATTCGCAGCGGTATGGGAAAAAGCTTTAAAGTGAACCGGATCCTCTTTATTCCAAAATATCACGGGAATATTTCGCATTTGAGCGACTGCCAGTATTTTTTCTAAGTCATGATCATGACCCGCGTAGTACGCCACCCCGCGACGCCACTCATTATTCGGACCCTCCCAGGCAGACTCTACGAATATGACGTCCAGATTGCCAATGGCTACCTCAACATATCCACTGGCCCGGGACAGTGGCACAGTGTTGAAAGATTGTGAGACCGTGCGTGCCGTAAATTCGTCTGCAATTAGGCCGACCCGGAGGTCACGCAATTCACGATCTTCTGTATCCTTCAGGTATTGAAGATGAGTGTCCGTCATTTTTTGAACCTGGGCAGGAAAGGCTGCTCCGTTCTCTATATGGTCTGAATTTTCTACCACGTACTTGTCAATGTACGTATCGCTGTGATCTGGGAAGCAGGGGGCTGCATCACATAGAAACGGGATCCCAAGTCTCCTAGCAGCGATAATTGCTGGTAAAGCAACCCAATAATCTCGTTGTGATCGTATATATTCCGGTCGATGAACCCTTGCCTCTCGCACGATCGCATCGGCGCTAGCGATAATAAACTTGTCTATTCTAAGTGCTAATACGTTTTTGAGAGGCATCAGTGTATATTGGAGATTGCCAATAAGAGTAACGCTACGTGATGAAACTCCTAGGTCATATCCATTGCCCAAGAATGACGGGGCGGTTGTACTGATGAGACGAACGTTGGCATCTTCATTCTGGAGCTTTTCCGTCACCGTGGGACTCACCACGTAGAGGGAGACCCCGTGGGCGGCCAAGTAGGCAGCCCCCCTGGACCGGGATGGTACCGACAATTCTCCGTCGACGATGGCCTTCCTCGCAATCCTCGAGTGGATGCCAATCGACAAATAGCTGGGCAAAGCGCCTACCAGATCGGAATGGGTCTCGAGTATCTCGTCGATCTGGGCTTCATCGCCGTCTCGGAGTAGGACTGTGAGCCATCGCCCCAGATGCGCCGGGGTTGGGCTCTTGGCAAACGAGTCCTCCAACTGCTGAGAGGTGATGGATACTGGTGGTCTAAAACTCTGGGAAGAAGGTACGGTCCCGAGTAACTGAAGCCATACCTTTCCAACTTCGCCCAAGTCATATTTACCTGCGCTTGAAGTGGCCCGTTCCGAGGCTTCACTATATGACTGAGAGTCGGCATTGACTTTTTGGATGTATTCAGCAGCACGCTCGGTTGAATCGTGGATCCAGTCTGCCTCGAATATTTCACCGGCTCCATCACGATTCCAGACAACGGGCACCGCACCCGATGCCATGCCCTCCACCGGAGCGAGATGGAAGGTCTCCCGCGTGCTGGGCGAGAGCACCCATCCGATTTTGCGAAACCATCTACCCATATCGGGAGCAAATGATTCGAAGGCAACCCGCCGGCGAAGATCAGGGTTGAACGCTAGACGTTCATAAAACGCTTCGTACGCGTCGCGAACATAATCTTCCTTCCACATCCAGCCATAGTCCCACGGGACCCGGCCGCGCACATGTAAGGTGTATCGGTTGTCCTGCTGAAGTAGGTTTTCCAGCAGATCTAGAGCGCGATCGGGCCTTTTCAGAATCGGTACTATACCGGCGATGCCTAAATGGAAACGAGAATCTGTGAGTTTGGTCCGATTGAAGTCGGAAACATCCACCATGTTGGGAATTACCATTGTTTTTTCTATAGGCCAATTGAGTTTTTCGACAACCATTTGACGATAAAACTCAGAGACGAAAATGACCATATCAATGTTTCCAATGTTGATATCACGAATCCAGTCTGAGTGCAGTTCATAACCGTGAAACCTCACGATCAGGGATTGGCCTGGCTGTTTTGCCCAGGAGTATCGTACAGCATTATGGGAAGCAAATTCACAGAAAATTACGTCTGCCCATAGGTTTAGCCGTGCACTAACTGCCTCGTTGTGGATGTTTTGTTTTTCCCAGTGGTCGACTCTTAACAATATTTCTCGACGATTCGCCAAAAGCTCGAACAACTCACCGGCAAATTTAAAATCATGCCCAACAAAAAGTAGTTTTATGGATTCGCCATTTGTTGATTTAAGCGGGTGATTTGAGATCAGTCGACCCAGTTCATTAGCTAATTGAACGGCTGCGTTAGCATTTTCCCCATTACTATTTTCATGAGCAGTCATGGCGTGGGGGAGTATTAGTGTTTTGGATGTAGCGGCGGGGAAATGGGACTCAAACGTGGATCGAGCTTCTTCATTCGGAAAAACTAACCTGCGACATTTTTCCACTATAGGCTCTATTGCCGATTTTGCCTGAGTCATTTCCTCTAAAGCCATATACCCGAATACCGGATACAGACGATCAAGCAAGGAGGTGTTTGCCAAAGCAAATGAAGTGGTGGATAGGTCAGTTAAAACGGCTGATGCGTCGAAAGTATCAGCTAGAACAGACAAGTGCCAGGCTGCATATCGCGGCAGTAAAAACCCATCTAAGTTTTGGTGACTTCTAACCGATGGATAAACAGCATGTAGGTTGCCACAATCTGCAATTGATCTCCTGAGATCTTCGTGCATGGTCGCCACGGGAAGGACCAAGATAACAAACTGATTTTCAGAGGCGATGCTACGGACGAATCGGATCAAACCTTCGGTCGAGTCAGTCAACAGACGAAGGTCGGCATCAGCATAGACCACTACTCGATGGTTTGCGGTCTCCATCATGATAAGTTGTTTAATTGTCATGTCGAACTGTCGATTTGATGAGACGTAGGCGGGGTTAGAAGAAAGCTCGTAAGAGGGTTCGACCAGAGCGATCTTCGACGATAAGCCGGGGAACCTGAGCTGCAATGCTTTTCTTGCTTCGGTATTATGAACTATTATCTGTCTCGCTACCGTCAAGGCTCTTTCAAAAGACGGTCTGACCTTTTTGGTCGATTTAGTGTGCAGTTCGACGTCCTGATTTGAGAGAATGCCCCACATGCGCTTGGAAACTTTATCGTTCCCAGAAAATGATATAGAAAGAGATAATCCTTGGGAGACTACGATTGGTTCTTCGAATTTTTCGGCTTCTAAAAAAACTTTCCAGGCTAATTCTTTAGCTCCCATAGTAGTGTTTTTTGTCTCCCAAAAAGCGACATTGGAAAACGTTTCGAGGATTTTATTTTGGGAGTCTCGATTGAAATGGCCTGGAGCCATTACTAGTACCGGCTGACCCGAAGTCGCGAGTATTCCTATGATTTGGGAGCCTACCCCGTCTAACATATCCGGTGAAACGGATTCGTCAGCGCAATAGATAAACTGCGTCTTTCCCATTGATTTATTCTCCGTCATATTCTTGCTTATGGCGCCCGAATTGTTGAGCCAGTTCGTATATTTTTCGTCTTCGAGGGCTCTCTGGGAGTACGTCAAAGAACTCTTCAGAAGGGAAAATCACTGTACCAATATTACGGATACTTTGTGTGTACGTTTGCTCTTCTTGCCCATTTTCTACAAAAACGACGGGTACGTTCTTTTTTCTACTCCAGGGAAGAATCCGCCTTAATTCATCGATCATTGTGCCCCCGGCGCTAGTTTCGCTTCCAAACCAAGGTCCATCAGCAAACGCGGATCGGTGAATTATTATCAGATTAGGCTGACCGGCGTCGATCGATTCCACCAGAGTCGATGGGAAAAGTGGCAGGACCAAATAGTAGGTTTGAAGTTCGTCGAGAAATAGATCGTGCACAATCGCAGCTACCCGCAACTTCGGATGAAATGTATTATGGCAGTGGTAATCTATGGCGAGCATATCTTTTAGCTTTAGGTCGCCTTGGTTTGGTGGAGGGGGGGTGGAAGATCGTCCCCTAGATGCGAGCAGTGATGTGATGGCACCAAGGTCGAGATCGGGGTCGATCGTTCGGTCGTTAGTTTTCATCTAGCCTTCCTTATCCCCGACACTAGAATTAGCCGGAACGGATCCCCTAGTTCTTTAGGCGTACAATCCCCCAATAAGTCTAGGGGATCCCCAGCTGGCCCGGCGGTTGAGCCGAGAAGGGCATGACTGGACGCCTGTTTCTGCGGTTCAGTGACGCGCAGACCGAGGCATTCGGACACGTCCAGTTCAGGTTGTTGCCTTTCTGACCTGTTGCTTGGGGCTATCTGGGCTGAGCGCCGTTTCCGGATCGTCTGCCTCTGGCGATTGTGAGAACTCGCTTATCCTCGTACCGCAGTCAAATAGCTGAGCGATGGCGGCCACGGATCGTTCTGCAGCTCGGCCATCCCCATAAGGGTTCACCGCATTGGCCATTTCGCTAAACGCATTGGCGTCGTTCAGAAGTCTCAAGACCTCGAATACGATTCGATCCTCGTCGGTCCCTATGAGACGGACGGTTCCCGCGTCTACGGCTTCAGGCCTCTCGGTGTTTTCCCTCATCACTAGGACGGGTTTCCCCAGGCTTGGAGCCTCTTCCTGGACTCCGCCGGAGTCGGTCAACACGATGTGCGCCAGGGAGAGTAGCCGGGTGAATTCGCCGTAGGCCAAGGGTTCCGTCACAACCACATTGGACTTGCCCTCCAAAGCAGGAAGGACCGCCTCTCTTACTGCAGGGTTCTTGTGAACTGGGAGTACAATCACCAATCCGGGCTCGGACTCAGCAATGCGGGCTATCGCACGTCCAACACCCCTCATGGCTTCACCCTGATTCTCACGGCGATGTGTGGTGACCAGCAGGATGTTCCGGCCGGACAGAGCTACCTTTTCCAGTTGGGGGTCAGCGAAGGGAACCTGTTTCTTGACGGTTTCAAGGAGGGCATCGATCACGGTATTGCCGGTGACGACGATGTCCGTAATCGGAATGTTTTCTGCTAACAGGTTTTCGCGACTGGTCGAGGTGGGCGCCAAATGCAAGCTTGCAATCTGGGAAGTAATCTTCCGGTTCGCCTCCTCGGGGAACGGGGAGAAAAGGTTACCGGAACGGAGACCTGCCTCGACATGCACGACGGGTATGCCGTGGTAGAAAGCGGCAATAGCTGCCGCCGTAGATGTGGTCGTGTCTCCCTGAACTATTACGGCATCAGGCTTTGACTTTGCGAACAATTGATCAAGACCATCGATCGTCTTGGTCATGATCGAAGTGAGGGTCTGCCTCTGCTGGATGATGTTCAGATCATGGTCGGGGCTTATGCCGAATAGCTCGTTCACTTGATCCAACATCGCTCGATGCTGGCCTGTGACAGTCACTACACAGTCAAAAAGCTCAGATTCATCCAGTGCCTTGACAATTGGCGCCATTTTGATGGCTTCCGGCCGGGTTCCATATATTGGCATGATGACAGGCAAGTTTTCCCCTGATTCTGTGAGATTGGTTCGGTAACAGCCTAGCTCAGCAGAAGGAGCGCCGTGATGAGTACCGGAACGGTTATTGCCACTGTGGCGGCTAAAACAACGGCGATTAATCTCTTTCGGCGGTGACTCAATGACCGCGAACGGAGGGTCATTGAAGACGTGGATCGAGTCGCGGAGTTTGCCCGCTGGCTGCGGTCCATGTGTTGGTTGGGAGTTCGGTCAGGTCCCAAATGGCGCGCGGCCGGGAGGCCGGGGTCGGTTGAAGCACTCACGCTTTACCTCCAATACGCCAGGCGCAGATGACGAACGCCGCCTCTACTATAGTTCGCGCAGTACTTGGTGCGATTGTTTGGCGCAGACCTTGTTTCAACTGAAGGCGCTGTACCTAACCTACCGGCTGAAGTTATGACAGGTAGTTTTGAAGTATGAATCTCACAGTTGCTGATCTCAGCGAGTCAGGCTTGTTGGCACGTATTTTTCCTCGCCTACCACCCGCCGAAGCTGCCGTCGTCGGACCGGGGGACGACGCAGCCGTTTTAGAGGCGGCGGATGGGCGGGTGGTAATTTCCATAGATACGATCGTAGAGAATTTGGACTTTAGGTTGGTTCGCGCAAACGGGCACGTGACTTCCGGTTTCGACGTGGGGTGGAAGGCCGCAGCGCAAAATCTGAGCGACATTAGCGCTATGGGGGCTAGAGCTACATCCCTTGTCGTCAGCCTGACATTGCCAAGCCAGACTGAAGTGAAGTGGGTGGAGGACCTCGCCGATGGTATGACTGCTGCGATTCGGCAACTTGGCGCTGACGGTTGTGGGGTTGTAGGGGGAGATTTAAGTGGAGGACGTGACTTAGCGGTCGCGATTGCCGTGACTGGGACGCTCGAAACGCGCGACCCGGTTCTGAGGTCCGGCGCTAGGCCTGGCGACGTCGTCACTTTAGCCGGAACCGTGGGGCGGGCGGCAGCCGGATTGTCTCTGATGGAATCAAACTTCGAATCGACTTTTCTATCGCCCGGCCTTCTCCAACTCGTCGACGCGCAGCGCCGCCCCCGGCCACCTTTAGCTGCTGGACCCGCCGCAGCACTAGCCGGGGCCAGCTCGATGCTGGATCTTTCGGATGGGCTAATCAAGGATGCAGGGCGAATTGCTGCAGCTAGTTCTGTGGCCATCAGCCTTAGCCTCGACGCCGCTACGCGGCTGGCAGCGCCGTTGCGAGAGGCTTCAACACTGCTGCAGATGGATCCGTTGGAGTGGGTGCTTTCAGGGGGAGAGGATTATGGGCTCCTTGCAACCTTCCCTTCACGATGCGATGTACCGGAAAGCTTTCATGCCATAGGGAGGGTCGTCGAAGGTGCCCCGAGCGTCACTGTAGGTTCCAGAGATAGGGCCACCGGTGGGTGGGATCACTTTGCAGGCTGACACGCGAACCTGTTGAGGTCAATCGTCAGGTGCTGCTCTGCATGCGCAGGTTTGAATCAGCTTTGGGTCATTTTTGACGAATGAACCAACTTATGGCTGAAACTACGGGTAACTTCAGGATAACCGGGAATCTATCCATGGTGTCGGTCGTTGGGGCTGGCTTATGCGGAGGTCAGCCTTTTGTCTTTCTTCACTCATGCTCGTCGTCTGGTAGCTACAACAACTGCATTCCTCTTGGTGGTGCCATTCCTCGCAGTCGGGTCGGCGAATGCCGTCCTCCCGCTGGAGAACGTCGCACCAACTGCGTCAGACCCCTTCTTCGACGTCAGCAGCGATAACCAGTTTTATGATGAGATCGGTTGGCTCGCAACCGAGGCAATCTCAACTGGCTACTCGGACGGCTCTTTTCGCCCAATTCAGCCGGTGAATCGTGACGCGATGGCGGCCTTTATGTACCGCCTTGCAGGCAAACCGGCCTACACTCCGCCAGCGGCGTCGCCGTTTAGCGACGTTACTTCCCAAACGCAGTTCTATAAAGAGATCAGCTGGCTGGCATCCAAAGGAATTTCAACGGGATACGCCGACAAAACATTTCGACCTGTACAGCCGGTGAACCGCGATGCGATGGCAGCTTTCATGTACCGCCTTGCAGGCAAACCGGCCTACACTCCGCCAGCGGCGTCGCCGTTTAGCGACGTTACTTCCCAGACGCAGTTCTATAAGGAGATCAGCTGGCTGGCCTCCAAAGGAATTTCAACGGGTTACGCCGACAAGACCTTCCGACCGGTCCAGCCGGTGAATCGTGATGCGATGGCTGCGTTCATGTATCGCTACGCCGGCAGCCCGGCTGTCGCGGACACCCCAGTTCCCTCGGTTTCCGGGGTGTCGGCTTACGCCGGAACGCCCACCAGCGTGACCCTCCGATGGACCAATCCTACGTCGAGCGTCTACACCGGCGTGATGATCCGGCGGGCTACGGGCACCGTCGCGCCGGCCTCCGCTACTGACGGAACAGCCGTCAGCGATGTTCCGGTTCCCAAAACTACCGTGACCAACACTGGGCTCCAAGCATCGACGACGTACTCCTACTCCTATTTTGCCCATGACCAGCAGGGGCGATTCTCCATTGCAGCCAAAGCAACAGTCACGACGCCAGGTGAAGCTACGGCAGGGGGCCCGAGCCTCAGCAATCAAAGGACCGCTCTGCGGGATAAAATCGCGGCCGCGAAAATCCTGTATGTCGATTCTCGACCGTTCATTTCTGCTTTGGCCCGCGCCGACGGCCTAATTGTCAAGAACGCGGTAGCGAACGGTAGCGCGAGCCTGGATAAGGCAGGCGTCTTGGTAACCGCGGCGACCACGCAGGCCGCTATGACAGCGGCCGCACAGGCAGTCGATACGGAAAGCCTGCGAGCTGCGACCGTCAAGACCAGCGCATCACAACTGAAGATCCTCAAGGATCTTCGGGCGGTCCAGCAAGGGGTTGCGGGGACGACACTGGCTGATCTGAAGGCTGGCCGAATTACCGCGTCTGTTTACCAGACAACAAAAGTCCGGGCTGAGGCATTCACCACCCTCCTGGCCGCAGACGGCGCTGCCCAGCGGGACGCCATCGGGAAGGTCGTTTCCGCGGCTAAACTGCAGTCGCCGGGTTGGCGCGACGAGCTCGAAGGCCGCACCGGCACTATTCCAGCGGCTTCAGGGTGGGTGGGTTTCTTTGGTGGGTGCGCCCTCCCAGTAGCTGAATCGAAGTTCGCTCCAAAGCTGCCCTCCAGCGGTCCAGGAGTAGTCACCACCAATCAAATGATCACGAATGCTAACTCGCGGGCACAATCCGATCCCGCCATAGAGGCGATCCATGGACAAATGATCCGGGGAGCAGCCAACCAAGCCGCAGACGTGCTCACCATCGATCAGTTGCGCAGTAGCCTCTCGACACGAGTTTCGCGGCTCGGATATGGCTGGCTACAAGCGGGCGACACCAAATCGCGTGATGCGTTGCGCTCAGATACCAGACGGATCCTCGAAAGTGGCCCGGAGTCGATGAACACGTTGACAGCTTCGCATCTTCTGATGGCAGCGGGTACAGCGAACGACTGGGCACCGGTTGCAGGAATGGAAGAAACAGTGTTGGTGCGCTGGCTCGGTCCACAGACCTGTCTGCAAGCCGACCGGGAAAACTTCGTTGATGCAGCAACGAATATCGCGGCGATCCACAACACGGCTACCTTCGTCGCGGCTGCGGTTTACCTGGAAAAGTCACCTGTGCAGGCAGCCGCCCTGGCTAAGGAGTCACTCATCTCCATCCAACCCGCTCTCGCAATGGTTACCGCTGACGGCGGAACCCAGGAGGGGCCCGGGTACTGGACTTATGAAAGCCGAGCCTTCGCCACCTTGTATTCAACGCTTCCGAACGTTTACTCAACCAGCCCAATAGCGATGCCCTCACTGGTCAAGACCGCAGACTACGCGATGAATAGCACGGGATCCGACGGGTTGCCGACGCCGTTCGCGGATGCATTGCCGAATGCTCTGAGCCCTCTCATGCCCGGCTGGGTTTCTTTCATTACCAAAGACGCTGGGGTAGCCGCATGGGTATGGAAAGAGTTGCAGGCTAAGCCGGACTCGCAATTGATGTGGTGGTGGGCCCAGCCAGGCCAGCTTCCGGCGAAGAAGTCGTCAGTGTATCCAAAGACCGGGTTCGCTGCCCTCCACCTTCCAAGCGGTCCAGCAGCTGGTACGGCAACGTTGAAGGGCGGAGAGAACACCACGGCTCATTCTCATCTTGACCTGGGTGCGGTGTCATTCTTCCGGAAGGGGGTCCAGTGGTCTATCGATCCAGGGACCGAGCTGAACAATCCGACCGGTTACTACAGCGCAGACACCCGCTTTGATTTCTGGAAGCCAGGCACTTCAGCGCACTCCACCCTGTTGTTGGGTCAGGCAAATCAGCCGATTGGTGCGAAGGGCGCTACGAAGCTACTGTCTTCGTCGTCGGCATCGGTAGATATGCTCCAGGCCTTGCCCGGGACTTCATCGGCAATCCGAACAGTGACGCACAACTCCACCAGCATGGTGATCACCGATGTCGTAAAAGCAAGTTCTGGTAAGGCGCTGACCTGGCAATGGGTGACCGACGCGGCCGTCACGCTCGACACCAGCCGCAATATCGCAATCTTGAAGAAGAATGGGCAGCAGATCGCAATTAGTTTCGGCGGGGTTCCGTCCGGATCGAAGCTGACCGCAGTGACCGCGCCAGGCAAAGGACCCGACGGGAAGGTACTCACGGTGATCAAATTGACTATGGTCAACGTGTCCAGCCTGAATCTGACTGCTACGGCAAAGTAGGCCTAAAGCCGCTGGCCAGCTGCTGCGGAATGGTGGCCGGGGAAAGGATTGTTTTCGATTCGCCACCATTCCGTCGCTCGCTACTCTCCCTAAAGAGCGCACTGCGGTAGGCTCGGTATGTGCCGGATTGCCCGGCGTGACCGCAGCGCCGCAGTCACCCGCCAACGTGGGATGGGATCACTTTGCAGACAAAGATCACCGCTAACGCAGCTGCGTTGAAGCGATGGTTGAGCAAGGCCGAAGAGTCCCTGGGCAACCACAGCGACCGGCTCAACGCCATCAACATCTTCCCGGTGGCCGACGGCGATACCGGCACCAACCTGTACCTCACCGTCTGTGCCGCCTCCCAGGCGGCCTCCGCGGCCGACACCACCGACCTTGGCGTCCTCCTCAACATCGCCGGCCAGGCCGCCATGGAAGACGCACGCGGCAATTCCGGCACCCTCTTCGCCGTGTTCCTCGCAGCAGTGGCCGAACCGCTGCACCATCACACCCGCCTCTCGGGCCCCCTCCTCGCCACGGCATTGCAGCGAGCCCAGATCCGCAGCTGGTCAGCACTCAGCGACCCCGTCCCCGGGACCATGTTGTCAGTGCTCGAGGCAACAGCCCGCGGCGCGGCCATGGCCGACAGCGCCCAGAACGGCGATGACAGCAACCATGCCCTCGCCGTTACCCTCCAGGCCGCCGTCGAAGCCGCCCTGGAAGCCGTGATCCAGACCGAAAGCCAACTCGGCGTTCTCACCAAGGCGAAGGTCGTAGATGCCGGGGGAGTGGGCTTCCTGCTCATCCTTGATGCGCTCCGTGCAGCGTCCCTCGGGGAAGAGTTGCAGGACGAGCTTCTCGACGGACTCCACGGGTACGACATCCAGGCACCCCACATCCACAACGGCGGCGACGCCGAGGGTGTCGAAGTCATGTGCACCATCAACCTCAGCCCCCTCGACGCCGCAACCCTACGGCTCCACCTGGACGAGCTCGGCGATTCGGTCATCATGAGCGCCGTCACCGAGGTCGCCGAAGGCTACCGCTGGCGTGTCCACGTCCACGTGCCCACTCCCGAACCGGCGTTGAAACTCATCCAGGAAGCCGGCCATCCGACCAACGTGTCAGTGACCCAGCTGGCATCACCACGCTCACCACAGCTCAGCGAAGCCCAAGAGGCCAGTGGATAATAACAACACGACGGAACTCAACGTCCCCCTTGACGGGCTGATCGGGCCCAGGGCGGCCAAGCGCTTTGCGGAACACCTCAACCTTCATACCATTGGCCATCTCCTCAACCATGTCCCGCGCGCCTATTTCAAGCGCGGCGAGCTGACTCCTGTCAGCAGCGTTCCGCTGGGCGAGGACGTTACCCTGATCGCCCGGGTGCAGTCCGCCAACAAGAGGAAAATGCAGACTCGCAAGGGTTTCCTGTGCGAGGTGATCATTACCGACGACGACGGCGGACGCCTGGGGAGTCTTAGCCTCACGTTTTTCAACGGGCACAATGCTCACCGGGACCTGGTCCCCGGCGCGCACGCCATGTTTTATGGCAAGGTCACCGCGTATAAAGGGCGATTGACGCTCACCAACCCCGGGTACTCCCTGCTGGACGAGGACGAGATGGTGGATCCGGCGCTCCTCGAAGAGCCCATACCGGTGTACCCGGCGGCGGCGAAGGTGGAAAGCAAAGAGATCCAGAAGGCTGTCGGGTCGCTGCTCGATAGTCTGGTGCATTCCCAACTCAATGATCCGGTGCCGCCTGAAATCTCTCGCCGCGACAAGCTGATGAACGTCACTCAAGCCTATGAACTGATCCACAGGCCGCACGTCCTCGAAGATACCTACCGTGCCAAACACCGGTTGCGCTACCAGGAGGCGCTCGTACTCCAGACCGCACTGGCCCGACGTCGGGCGCTGACCGCGCAGGAGGAGGCGACGTCGCGTCCGCTACTGCCAGGCGGCCTGCTGGAACAGTTCGACTCGCAGTTGCCCTTCACTCTGACCGATGGACAAAAGACAGTGGGGGAGACGCTGGCCGATGAGCTGGCTGCGTCCCGTCCGATGCATCGGCTGTTGCAGGGCGAGGTGGGCTCGGGAAAGACGTTGGTAGCGTTGCGGGGGATGCTGCAGGTGATCGATTCCGGTGGACAGGCTGCGCTGTTGGCACCCACTGAGGTGTTGGCTGCTCAACATTTGCAGTCGATCACCCGAACCCTGGGACCGCTCGCGATGGGCGGGATGCTGGGCGGTGCAGCCGATGGCACCAAGGTGGTGCTGCTGACGGGTTCCATGAGCACTGGGCAACGCAAGCAGGCAATGCTTGATGCGGCGACGGGGGAAGCCGGCATTGTAATCGGCACGCATGCGCTGTTGTCGGACAATGTGAGCTTTTTCGATCTGGGGCTCATCGTGGTCGACGAGCAGCATCGGTTCGGCGTCGAGCAGCGGGATGTGCTGCGATCCAAGGCGACCAACTCGCCGCACGTGCTGGTGATGACAGCGACGCCGATTCCCCGAACCGTTGCCATGACGGTGTTTGGCGATCTCGACGTGTCGACGTTGACCGAGTTGCCGGCGGGTAGGGCGCCGATCACCACCCATGAGGTGGGTTTGACCGAGAATCCGGGGTGGATTCAGCGGATTTGGGCGCGGGCGCGTGAGGAGATTGACGCCGGCCGCCAGGTGTATGTGGTGTGTCCCAAGATCGGCGACCAGGAAGAGGATTCGACGGCACTGGAGCTCTACTCGCCGGAGACGGTGTCGGCGCCCCGGTCGGCGCAGCAGGAGCTCACCTCGGTGAGTGAACTGTTCGAGACTCTTCAGGAGTTACCTGTTCTTGCGGGTGTGTCGATCGGGTTGTTGCATGGGCGGCTGGATCCCGCCGAGAAGACCGCCACGATGGCACGGTTCAACGACGGAAGTGTGCAGCTGTTGGTATCCACCACAGTGATTGAGGTTGGTGTGGATGTTGCCAATGCCACGATGATGGTGATCATGGACGCGGATCGGTTCGGTATCTCGCAGTTGCATCAGCTGCGGGGCCGGGTGGGTCGTGGCGGGCATCCGGGGACTTGTCTGTTGGTGACGCAGTTGGAACCGGATCATCCCAGTAGGGAGAGGTTGGCAGCGGTTGCGTCGACCACCGACGGGTTCGAGCTGTCGCAGAAGGATCTCGAGCTGAGGCGTGAAGGCAACATTCTTGGGGCGTCGCAGTCTGGTGGACGGTCGTCGTTGCACTTTTTGCGGGTGATTCAGGATGCGAAAATTATCGAGCGGGCGCGCGAGGATGCGCAGCAGATTGTGGCGGACGATCTGGATCTGGTTGATCATCCGGAGCTGGCTGAGGCGTTGGAAATCTATTTGGATCCCGTGAAGGAAGCGTATTTGGAGCGAGGCTAGATAAATCGGACAAGATTCTAAATTCAGCTGTTTTACTGGCGGGATGCCTGTATGGTCTGAACAAAAGCTCGAAATCGGTCTCATCGTCGCCCCGTCCGGTTGTGCCGGTGGTGGCGATTCTTCGGTGGGGGTCACACATTGGTTCACTCGGCTTCTCGTGGCATTGCAGCGCTTGTAGGCACTGTTCTTCTCCTTACCGCCGTTGGCGTTCCCGCTCGTGGGACCGATACAACTGGGTCTAATCCCGCGGTGTCTATTCCGACCACGGTGAGTGGTTGCGGTTCGCCGCGGGTGGCGCCGCTCATGGATGTTGTGATTCCCGACGGCGATCCTGGTGCTGTCACGGTCAGCCCCGACGGGTCGCGAGTCTATGTTTCGCTCACGAACCTTGGTGATCCTGGGAGCGGGGTCATCTCCGTTCTGGATTCTGAGACCCTCGAAGAAGTCGCAGCGATGCAAGTACCCGGGCATTACCCCTACGCGGGCAAGGTACATATGAATCCGGCCGGGACGAAAGGATACTTGGCGACCAATACCGGCACTGTCCAGGTCTTCGATGCGGCAACCAACACGATGACGACGTCCATTCCGAAACTTTCGCTCACGGCAATCGCCTTCAGCCCCGATGAGTCAAGGGTCTATATTACGGGCCGCAACCATTCAATAACCGTGGTCGACGCGCTCACCGATACGGTAATCGATGAGTGGATATACGACGATAATATCTATGGCAACTTCCGGGATATAGAGATCGATCCGACAAGCTCATTGGCCTATGTCGGTGATGTTCGGTGGGACTCCGTTTTCGTAGTCGACCTCAAATCAGGTTCGATCATCGATGACATCCCAGTGGGAGGGCCAGTGAGAAGCCTCACCCTCACCAAGGATGGCAAATCCCTTTATGTAGTCAATAACTATAATCAGCGAAGTGTCATCGTGAACACGGTAACCCGGTCTATCGAATCCAGTTTTTATCTTGAAACTGGCAATCTTCTGCTGAGTGAATCGGAGGATCGCGCCTACGTTTCAGACGTGACACAGAACCGTGTGAGCGTCATCGATCTCACTACCAACGCGTTGATCTGCTCGCATACACTTCTTCCAGCTCACACCAATTACCCAGGGGACATCGCACTTAGTCCTGACGGCAAGAGAATATATGTTGCCCAAGATAGCTCTGCCGATAAACGGATCACAGTCCTCTCTATCGCTGACGAGCGGAACGTGACCTTCAGGGACGTCAACAGCCGAATGCAGTTCGATCGTGAAATCCGATGGCTTGCCAACGCCGGCATCACCACCGGCCACGACGACGGCACGTACCGCCCACTGGAACCAGTCCGCCGGGATGCTATGGCGGCATTCCTCTATCGGTTCCACGGATCGCCTGATTTCACTCCGCCGTCAGCGTCGCCGTTTATAGACCTGCGAACGACTGACAAGTTCTATAAAGAGATCACCTGGCTGGTAAGCATGGGAATAGCCGAAGGCTGGCCCGATCGCACCTTTCGCCCGCTCACACCGGTGAATCGAGACGCGATGGCAGCCTTCATGTTTCGGACGGTCGATCATGCGAACTTCGCGCCGCCGGCAACTAGTCCCTACACCGATGTGAAGAAGACCGATCAGTTCTACCCGGAAATGGCCTTTATGTCCTCATCAGGGGTCACGACAGGTTGGCCGGATGGAACATTTCGCCCCGTTCAGCCAGTGAATCGAGATGCGATGGCCGCTTTCTTGTTCAGGCTCAACCCTCTTGCTTCATCACTGGATAGGTAACACGCTTCACCAGGAGAGTGAGCAAAGAGTTCCACGCCGCCAGCATCTCGTCATCGCTCACCTTGACCACTTCGCTGGATCGAAGGGACAGCCGGTGCTTGAGAGCTGTGGAGGAGCAGTCGGACTGCTCCTGCACATTGGTCTTTTTACTGGTTTGTTCGAAGGTGTGTTCGATAGAATTGGTGTATGGCAATCACCCAGTTCGAGCGGCCGACTGATACTCCTCGGTATTTGGCGTGGTTGAACATGGAGCT
>NZ_JBTNDE010000009.1:0-135230 GCF_054511155.1 Arthrobacter glycogeni
CGGCAAAGCCGGCCACATCGGCTTCCTACCCCTCGTCCTCACCGGGCTCACCAAAAACGAAGTATCCTTGCGGATCTCCGACCACTACCCCCTATGGACCGAATTCCGCCTCACACACCCCTAAAGAACTTCCCAAACCATTTCGGACCTGCGCCTGAGCTGCTGCGAGGTTTTCGGACAGCGGAATTGGTGGATTCTTCTACGCTGCCAGGTCACGTATTGCTGCGCTAAGTAGTCGCTACTCGCCCCGTGCTGAAGTGTATGGGCTGGGATTAGTGGCCGAATCGGCTCTAACACAGGCCGCGAGAGTGTTCAGCACGCTAAGCACCAGATGGGAGCGCGTTGACTCCAGATCAGCAAGGCGTCGTGCCGCAGCGTCCACCGAAGAGATCTTTTCCCGGTGTGCTGTCGGGGGCGGGGCCACACGATTTCGCGTAGCGTTTTGCCGAGAACTCAAAAATAGTTTGGCTGGCGAACCAAAATTGGTTCTTTACCACGTAAAGTGATGCTGTTTGCTACTTGATATGTTCGCCGTTGAATATAAGGGGTTCTCTGTGAAGTCGTTTGCCTGTGGAGATGTGATTCCCGGTTGCGATGCCCGGTGGGTGTGCAGCGCGGGGGACGAGATTCCGGTTAATGTCGGGGCGCACGCCGCGTCCGTGCATGGGTTGGTGGACCTGCCCGGTGATCTCATCTTCTCGGTTCGCCGCTCCATCTGGATGGTTAGCTGATCCCCACAAAAGTTGGGTTACAGTCCGCGCGTGCGGTGTATCCGGCGACGGTCGATGCCTCCTATGGTGCGTGATGCGACAACGACGTCTTGCTTTTTCGCTTTGATGATTACTAGACCGGGTTGCCATCCCACCGGTTCCTTGAAAGGGACACCAACTCATGGGTGATCAGGACATTAGTGCTTCAGGAGCCACTTCAAGAGGGTCGACTTCTCCACAGCACGAAGAGGAAACGTTTCAGCAGGATTCCATGGCGGCCGTTAGCCCTTTGGATGCTCTTCCCGGGAGCGCCGCGACCTTTGACGGTGACCTCCCCATCGGCTCTGAAGGGGCAGGGTTCGAAATGGCGGCGCTCTTCAAGTCGGTCGTCATCAACGCTAACGACGTCGTCCTGGTGTCCGAGGCGGAACCAGTGGATTTACCTTCTGGAGGGCCGAAGGTCATCTACGTAAACCCGGCGTTCACCCGGATGACCGGCTACGAGGCTCACGAAATCGTGGGCTTGACCCCCCGGATCTTGCAGTCGCCGAAAACTGATCGGGCCGAACTCGACCGGTTACGGACCGCGTTGCATCGGTGGGAACCGGTAGAGGTGGAACTGTTGAACGTCAGAAAGGACGGGGTGGAGTTCTGGTCGCAGATTAACATCACACCGGTCGCTGATGCCCGGGGTTGGTACACCCACTGGGTCGCCATTCAGCGCGACATTACCACCCGCAAGCACCGCGAACTCGCGGTGCAGAGAATGCTCGCGAGCACCTCCGACCTGCTGCTCATCATCGATGAGCAGCATACGCTCGCCTCGGCCAGCCCCACCGGCGAACGGATACTAGGCCGCCAACCACACAGCCTGGATGGGACAGACCTCTTCACCCTGATTCACCCCGAGGACCACGCCCGAGCCCGGGCACTGCTGGCACCTTCTCCCGTACTGCGCCTTGGACGCAACGCCACCGCCGACTTACGGCTCGGACACGCCGACGGTACCTGGCGGTGGCTGGAAATCAGTGTCGCGGACCTCGGTACCATGACCGGCGCCGGCTCGGGCCAGAATTCGCGTTCTTCCCTGGTACTGGCCTGCACCGACGTGACCGAGCACAAGCAGACCGAGGCCGCGCTGCAGGATTTGAACCACCTGTTCCGCAGCGCCTTCGACGACGCTCCGATCGGCATGGCCGTCACCTCACCCGCCGGAGCTTTCCTGCAGGTCAACCGGGCGCTGACCGAACTGCTCGGCCGAAACGAGGCCGAGCTGCTAGCCATGTCCGTACAGGAAGTCACCCACCCCGAGGACGCCGACCACGCTAAACGACAACGCCAGTCGTTGCTGCGCGGAGTCACGAACCGACACCGCCACGAAACCCGGTTCCTCCACGCCGACGGCACCACTGTGGGGATACTGCACTCTTCCTCCGTCGTCTCTAGCCCGGAAAACACTCCCGAATTGTTGATCGATCACATCGAGGACATCACCGAGCGCCAAGCGTTCGAGGCGACCCTGCAGCATCAGGCGTTGCACGACACCCTGACCGGATTGCCGAACCGTGCTTTGTTCGTGGACCGCCTGGACCAGGCACTACAAGATGGCCGTACAACCCACACCGGGGTGGCGGTGCTGTTTTGCGACGTGGACCGCTTCAAGGCCGTCAACGACACCCATGGACACCACACCGGCGACCGCGTGCTGACCCTGGTCGGTGAACGCCTGCAATCCGTCATCCGGCAAGGCGACACGGTGGCCCGCCTGGGCGGGGATGAATTTGTGGTCCTCTGCCGGGACGCGACCCCCGACCGGGCGGCGGCGACGGCCGCCCGGCTCCTGGCTGCCCTGCGGACCCCACTGATCGTTAACGGAACAAACATTACGGTCACTGCCTCGATCGGCATTACCTTCTCCCGCGCCGCGCACACCACCGCCGAGGAGCTGCTGCGCGATAGTGACAACGCCATGTACGCCGCGAAGGATTCCGGACGCGACCGCGCCGCCGTTTACGACGAGACCCTCGGCACCCGGATCAGGAAGCGGGTCCAGCTCGAGTCAGAGCTACAGGACGCCATCCAGAACGGACAATTGTGCCTGCACTATCAACCGCAGGTCGCCCTCACCAATGGTGAGGTTGTCGGCCTCGAAGCCCTCGTCCGGTGGGACCACCCGCGCCATGGACTCCTGATGCCCGGCGACTTCATCGCCGTCGCCGAGGAAGCCGGCTTGATCACCGACCTCGGCCACTGGGTACTCACCGAAGCCCTCCATGAAGTCACCCGGCGGCGCCTCGGCCGAGGAACCACCCCCGTGGTATGGGTGAACGTCTCCGCGTCCGAACTGGAAAACTCGGGGTTCGCCGCCGGCATCGAGCAAAGCCTGCGTACTGAGGGGCTTCCCGGTTCGGTCCTCGGTGTGGAGATCACCGAAAGCGTTCTCATGCTCAACCTCGAGCGGGCACGGGACATCCTCATTCATCTGCACTCCATCGGAGTGCATCTGGCCATCGACGATTTCGGGACCGGCTACTCCTCGCTGTCCTACCTCGCCCAGTTCCCCGTCGATACCATCAAGATCGATGGCTCCTTCACCGCCGGGCTCGACGACGACACGCGCAGGCGGGAAAGCTTCGCGATCATCAACGCCGTCATCGGACTCGCCCACGCCCTAAAACTGCGGATCATCGCCGAAGGAATCGAAACCACCAGCCAGGCCCAGGCTCTGCATGGCCTAGGCTGCGACTACGGCCAAGGGTACCTCCTCGGCCGCCCCACCCCCGACGGCAAACCCGCTAGCACCCCACCCCTGCATGGCCGCGTCGTTAGATAATCGAGATATGAAATGAGTGTCACCCGGATGGCGGTAGTGGCTAGCTGGCTCTGACCGACCAGCGGTGATTGGTGCAGGACATGAGTGTGGCACCCACCCCAGGATCGGGGTAGGTGCCACACCATTATTGAAGGTTTGGCTAGAGCAATCCGCCCAGCAGGCCCTCGTTGTCCTCGCCACTGTCAGTAGAGCCGTCGACCGAGTTCTCGGCATCGACGTCGGCATCCACATCAGGATTGGCGTCAACATCAGCGTCATTACCGCTGAAATTGCCGTTCAAGTTATCCGACACATCGGTGTCGATCCCGTTAAGCACGTTGTTGTTGCTCGCAACATCACCGAGGTCCAGCGCATCACCCAGGATGTTATCCAGCGACACGTTGCCGCTGTCGGCGATTTGGTTATCGCTCACCTGAGTGGTGACCTCGTCCACACTGGTCTCAGTACTGTCGGCGGCGGCCATACTGGCGCCTCCGAGGATCATCACACCGCTGATAGCGGTTGCGGCCAGGGACTTCGTCAAAAGATTCTGCATATCGTGCCTCCATAATTCTGTTGGGAGTTGAAGGACACTACCCATTCGGGGCCCACCCCGTGACCGGATTGGTATGAATCCGAAACTCTTTCGTAACCACCCCACACACCCTCCGACCACGCCCAACACACACATACGCCAACCCGCCCCCACACAGGAACTGCCGCTCCCCCACAAGTTGCACGGCTTTAAGCTTGGGCTGCTGTGGGGATTTCGGACAGTGGAATGAGTGGATTCTTCTACGCTGCCAAGGCTGGCTGTTGATAACCATAGTGGACTTCGTTAGGCCGACGGTATCCGAGCGCGGAATGACGGCGCCGGCTGTTGTAAAACCCCTCGATGTAGCGGATGACATCGCTGCGGGCCTGTGATTTCGTTGCGTAAACGGTCCGGTAGACACGCTCATTCTTCAGTGCTGAGAAGAATGATTCGGCCATGCTGTTGTCCCAGCACACACCCGTGCTTCCCATTGACGATCGCATGCCCAAACCGGTCACCAAGGCCCTGAACTCGGCCGAGGTGTAGACGCTGCCCCGATCGGAGTGCCAGATCGCGGCCGGCTCGATCCAGGTCGTAGCGGCGGCGTTCTTGAGCGCATCCGCTACGAGCTCGGTGCGCATGTGATCGGCGATGGACCAGCCGACAGCTTTCTTGGAGTAACAATCGATGACGGTGGCGAGGTAGACGAACCCTTGCCACGTGTGAATATAGGTGATGTCGCCGACGAACTTCACGCCGGGCCGGTCAGCGGTGAAGTCCCGCTTGACGAGGTCGGGCATGCCCGCGGCTGCCTCAGCGTCGGTCTCGGTGGTGAGGCGGAACGGACGTGGCTGACAGGCCACCAGGCCTTGGTAGCGCATGATTTGCCGTACCAGCTCGGGAGAGCACTCGGTTCGTTCCGCGGCGAGATCGGCGTGGATGCGCCGGTACCCGTAGGT
Organism: Arthrobacter glycogeni; assembly: GCF_054511155.1. NCBI lineage: Bacteria > Bacillati > Actinomycetota > Actinomycetes > Micrococcales > Micrococcaceae > Arthrobacter > Arthrobacter glycogeni. The sequence goes on from NZ_JBTNDE010000009.1 coordinate 5,017, forward strand.
ACCCTCGGACTCCTCGAAGTAGTGCTGGATCCTGGCTGTCAGGGCCTCGCGGCGGGCCGCCGTGGCTGATTTCGGACGGGTGGCCCAGTGATAGAAACCGGACGTCGAGACGGCCAACCAGCGGCACATTTTCACCACTGCATTCAGATTGGACGGGTCGGCTTTTTGGGAATCGATGAATTCATACTTGCTCACTACCGCTGCTCCCGCGCGAAGTAAGCGCTGGCTTTTTTCAAAAAGGCAGTCTCTGCCCGCAGCTCTTGAACTTCGCGCTCGAGCTCCTTCAGCCGGGCCCGTTCCGAGAGCGTCAGGTCCGCCTCCGTGCCGCCGTTGGCCTCGCGGTACTTGACCAACCAGTTGCGGAGCGTCTCGGGACCGACACCGTACGATATGGCCACGTCCTTGATCGGCTTGGACGTGTTGATCACCTCGCGGCACAGCTCGTCCTTGAACTCCTGGGTAAATCGTCTGCGTGATGCGGTCATGCTGATCTCTACTTTCGGTAGACCCTCATTTTAAGAGGGCCCACTGTCCGAGATCTCCACAGCAGCTCAGCTAACTCCCCCGGGGGACTCCACCCGCCCACAGGTGGATGACCCAGCAAAACGCCCAACCGGCAAGGGCTCAACACCTGAGTTGCCCGTGGCCGCCCGCACAGTCCCTTTATGGGGGCCAAACCAATTCCGTGAGCCAGAACCAGACTTCTACGCAACTGACCCCTTCAACTGCCCGCAAAACTGTGAAGCGGCGGAAGATCGGCTTAAACGACAGTTAACCTTGAGCTCCGGCGCTTCAACGGCTGAGGATGGCCGCGATTCGGTCGGGAGCCGCCCGGCGGGCCACCCTGTTGATCGGGCTCAGCCGCGCGCTGCAAGGAACCGTTCGGGGGCTGCGAGGTCATCCGTGTTGATGTGGTCAACGCTGGCATCAGCCAGTTCCGACCAGACAGCTTCACGCGCCGCACCGGGTAGGTCTGGGGTCGCCCAGAACCCGACGCGTACGCCTTGTTCATGGGCGGTGGCGACGTAGGCCCGGAGCTTCTCGCGCGCAGCGGCCGGCATTTCGCCCACACCTTGCCAGGTGAAGAGCTGGTTCCAGTTGTTGCTGATCAGCGGCATGAGGCTGGATGGCAGCGCCGATCCCAGGTCGGTCGCGCGGCCGTCATAGAAGCTTGAGCGCTTCTGGTCGGCAGCCATCGTTGCAAGGGGGCGGTTGCCGCTGACGACGACACTTACCGCCCCTTGCTTCACCTTGCCGTTGCTGAATCGCGTGAGCAGGGATCGATGCTCGTCGAGCTCAGCCTCAAGGGCGGCGTAAGTCTGCTCGGCGTCACCCTTGATGTCGACCAGCAGTTGGAACTCGCCGTCCCACCCCGGGTAGACGCTGCCGGCCTTGCCGTCCACGAGCTCGTCAAGCGGATCAAGGTAGAGGCTCTCGAGCGTCACGCCGGCAGTGACGTCTTCGAGGTCATGGGCCACGAGCAGTTCGCCGTCCACGAGCCACACATCAGCCTCGACGCTAGTGAAACCATGCTCGAGGGCATCAAACAGCGGGCGGTCGTGCTCATAGTCATTATGGGCGTGCGCTGCTTCGCGCGGCGTGCCGAGGATGACGTCTTCCGGCGCCTGGTTTGCGTTTGCCGGAACGGCGACAGAAACGGCAAGGGAAGAGCAGACAAGCAATAGCGCGAGCGGCCGGGTGACGGACATGATCCTCAACTTCCTGGGGGGCTTATGGTCCTCCTATGCTAGGAAGCTAAGGTAAGCAGCAGGCTGACGTCCGCTGGCGCTCAAGTGAACAACGCATGACGCCAACTCAGCGCGCGTCGCGAGATAGAAGCCGCCGGTGCCCGCGGTAGGTCAGCTATTTCCTGCCGGGCAGCACCAGCAGCGCATCTTTCACTGCACGCTTAGCGCCGCCGGCGTCCGAGGGAACGTTGACCACCGTTTTGTTGACCATCATGGTGGTGGAACCGCCGCCGTCGAGGTTATTGGGTTCCACCATGCCAAGCGCCTGGGCCACCAGCGCAGCCTCCTAAATGCTGAGCCCCAGCGAACCGGTCTGACGACCGTCGGCGGTCATAAGGATGATGCGGCCCTCGGTATCGGTGCGGGCCACAGTGCGGGGGTTTCGTTTGTGCGCCCAACCGTAGAACATTCCGGGGTTATTTGCATGCACCATACCGTCCCGCGCGGCCGTCACTTCGAGGCGCCCATTGTCAATCAGGAGCGGCCCGCCGTTGACCACATGATCGGCAGCACCGGTTCTAAGGTCTCGCCCGTCCTGGCCTACCAGGTCCTACTTTTATGAAGCGTCGAGCTGGAAGGATGGTTCGCTGAATCTACAGGACCAGCGTCCCACCCGTCGCTAGTGCCAGCATGACCGCCAACTGGTATGGAGCTCGGATCGGCCCCACTGCCCTGCGGGTGCACTGCTCTCCTAGTTGAACCGTGTGGCCTGGCTTCCATCGCTGGTGGACTGCCTACAGGGCTGTTCGTTCGATCGTCGCGAGCAGTTCATTGCTCGTTTACCAAGGCAACGACAGGCGTCCAAGTGCTTCACCTAGGCTCGAGCGATGACCACCATCTCACGCAGATCACTTATCAGTGCCGGCCTCGGTGCCGGCGTCATCGTCGCCCTCCCCGGTGCCGCCGTCGCCGGCGTGTCGACTGCCCGGGACGCGGGCCTGCGCACGGATCCATTCATGCTCGGCGTTGCCTCGGGAGAGCCTTCTCCGGATGGTTTCGTGCTCTGGACCCGCCTCGCAGTTGACCCCCTCGCCGAAAACGGTCTTGGCGGCATGCCCTCCCGCCCGGTCGCCGTGGCCTGGGAGATTGCCGAAGATCCCCGGATGACGAAGGTGGTGGCCCGCGGCGTTGAACAAGCAATCCTCGACAACGCCCACTCGGTGCACGTGGAGCTAGCCGGCCTCAGACCGGGCCGAGAGTACTTCTATCGATTCCGCAGCGGACGACACATCAGCGTTACGGGCCGGACACTCACCAGCCCCGCAGTTGGTGAAACACCTGCCGCCCTGGCGATGGCTTTTGCCAGCTGCGCCCAGTACGAACACGGCTATTTCACCGGCTACCGGCACCTCGCGGAAGACCACCCGGACCTCGTACTGCATCTGGGCGACTACCTGTATGAATACCGTAAAGACAGCTACGTCATCAACGGCGGCAATCCCCGCGATCATGAGGGTCCGGAAACCGTCACTCTGGAGGGCTACCGGCAGCGTCACGCACAGTACAAGTCCGACGTCGATCTGCAGGCGGCGCACGCGATCGCGCCCTGGCTGGTTGTGTGGGACGACCACGAGGTCGATAACAACTGGGCGGACGACATCCCCGAGAACATGGATGCAGCACAGCAAAACGACACGCTTGAACGCTTCCGTCTTCGCCGGGCGGCAGCATTCAAGGCCTATTACGAGAATATGCCGCTACGCGCTTCATCAGTACCAGCAGGCCCGGACATGAAAATCTACCGCACCCTCCAGTGGGGACAGCTGGCGAACTTTCACATGATGGATACCCGCCAGTACCGGGACGACCAGCTTGCGGGCGATGGCTTCAAGAAGAACGTGGCCGGGCGTTTCGAAGGGAACCGCACCATCACGGGTATCGAACAGGAAAAGTGGCTCCTCAACGGCTTCCAGAACTCGACCCAGCGATGGGACATCCTGGGTCAGCAGGTCTTCTTCACCGAGCGCGACCGGGATCAGGCACCCGAAATCGATGACGTCTCCATGGACGGATGGGATGGCTACGCGGCATCGCGGCAGCGCATCACCCAAGGCTGGGTGGACTCGAAGGTGCGCAACGCCGTCGTTCTCACCGGCGATGTGCACCGGAACTGGGCAAACGACATCAAGGTGGATTACAAGGACCCGGAATCGCCGATAGTCGGTACCGAACTCGTCAGCACGTCTATCACCTCGACGGGCAACGGCACCGGGTCAACGATGGATCCAGTCATGGCATGGAACCCGCACCTCAAGTTCTACAACGATCAGCGCGGCTACGTAAACACCCGAATCACCCTGGACTCAATGACCGCGGACTTCCGGGTGCTCGACTACGTCACGACGCCAGGTTCCCCAGTCAGCACCAAGGCATCATTCCACATCAACGACCGGGTTCCCGGACTAAAGGTCTGAGGAGCATCGGTACGGAAGTTCATGTTTAGTAGGTTCCGGTGCGCGTGTCAGCTTCGGATGGCGGAGCTTTCGGTTCTAGACGGTGTCGTTGCTAGCTCGGTCGACGGCTCGGTGAACGGGTGGGAGTGCGACCGCGAAGAGTTCGGCGGGTTTTGCTGCCGTCCAGATCCATACTGTCAGTTGCAGAGACCATCTGCACTGGATGTCAGGACTAGCCTGCACTGTTGAGGTTGGTCCTTGGCGAACCTATTTGCTCGGCTTTCAGATACTGGTACAGGGTCTCGCGGCTGAATCCGAACTCTCGTGCGAGGCTGGTTTTCTGTTCCCCGCCGGTGACTCGCTCCCTCAATTCTGCCGCCTGGAGGGGGAGAGTGATTTACTGCGACCGCGGTAAGCGCCGCGCCGCTTCACCAACGTGATCACGCCACAGCAGACTGAACTGCTGTGGAGATTTAAGACAGTGGGCCCCCCTAAAATGAGGGTTCTACTGAAAGAGAGACCAGTAGTCCACGGGCGTCCGCGGATAGTTGCACTGGATATGGATAGCCTCGTGTTCAGACCCGCGCGGCGTTTGGCTAGAGAGGTTCCGCTTTCACTTTTTAGGTGTTGATCCGAGAGTCTGTTTCCGTCGTTAGGGCAAGGACGTCTGTTGGTGGGGTTTCGGAGTTCGTACGGTATCGGTAGGTGGTGCTTTCGTCGTGGACGACAAATGTTTCGACGTCGCTCCTATCCCAATGGAGGACGAGAAGGCCGTAGCGTTCGGCGAGTTTGGCCAGCGTCGCGAAAGTGGTGACGTCGATGACGGGCTGTCCCTGCGGAGCGGGCATCGGGTGGACCCGGACCAGGAGCGCGGAATAGCGGCGGCGGATCGCTGCGCCTTCATCAACTGGTGTGTTCCGTCGTGCAAGCAACGTCAGAGTGATGCCTGCGAGGAATGTCAGGAGGATTAAGGCTGCCGAGATGATCCGGGCGTTTGCTGCGGTGAGGTTCCAGATTTCCGGTCCCAAGGTCCGCGGCACCGCAAGCGCCTGGCCCACTGGGGCGTCATTAGTGACAGTGAGGGCATCCGGTGCGCCGGGAACGCTGAGCTGCAGAGGCGCTAGTTCAAGTGTGAGCGCAGGCTCGAAGTCGGGCCCCGCTGCTGTCTGCACACGAGGAGTGAGGGTAATCAGTATCGGGCTTTCCGGAAGGCCGGTGACGGCCGACGCTGCCCGGGCTTTGTCCTCGAATGTTGCCAGGTCCAGCTCTACGGTGCCTTCATACTGAGTGCCCAAGAACGAGGTTGTAGTTTGGAGAGGAATGGTGGTGCGCCATCCGCCAAGGGTGGATAGTTCAGCGGACACGGTAACGCTGCCCGGTTCGCCCTGGTAGGCGAAATGCACATCGACGGTATCGGCGAGGGAACGGAAAACTGGATCCGGGGATTCAGCCACAGTTCCGTCATAGGCTGGGCTGTTACCAACCTCCGCGGTGTAGGAAAATTTCATCCGGGCGCCACTGACAGGTTCGGTAGCAGCGGGTTGATTGAGCGGTCCGGTCCAGGCCAAGATGACAAGCGTCGAGGCAATGATTGCCAGAATGAGGGTCACGGCGGCGCCCACCCGCAGCAGTGGCGGTAGCGCCCGAGCTGCCCCGCTCAAGCCGGTTCCAGTAACGGTGTGGCGGGACATATCCGCCCTCCTTTGTCTGCTCTGTCTGCGTCTGCGTCGGGTTATGGTGGTGCCGCCGCCGGCTACCAGCGCGAAAGTCATCAGGGCCAGCATCGGCGGGCTGGCCAACCGATCCAGCCACACCCCACCCTGCGGGATATGCAGGAGCTCCCGGCCAACGAGATCCTCGGCGGAGGGCTTCACGGTATCTATCGACTGACTGTTATCGCCTTTGAACACGAAAGCGGTTTGGCCGCCCCCGATAATACGGTGCAGCACAACCTCATTGCTGCCGGGCAGCCGGTAGGCGGCTATCTGACCCACGGAATACGATGGTGCCCGGCCGATTGCTACCAGGTCCCCGTCGTTATAGACCGGGTTCATACTGGCACCGTCTGTGGTTACCACCGCAGCCTGACCAGCGATAATCGCCGCCCCGATGACCGTGAGGGCAACAGCCGCGGCGGCAAGGAAACCCACCAGCAGACGACGGAACAGCCGGTTCAGCATAATAGTTGGTCTCATCACTGATAAGAGGCCCTTGGGTGGGCCCGCAGTAAGAGGTACGGGCCCACCCCTAAAGGTGTGGAACTAGCTAGGGACGGTGACAGCGGCGCTGTTCACACCGGACTGGCTCAGACCGGTGCCTGGGCTGCAGGTGGAAACGAACGTGGTGGCGCTAATGGCCGTGCAGGTGAAGGTCGTCGCCGTGCCGCCGGTAAGTGCAATGGTGGGAGTTTTACCGCCCGTGGCGTCCGCGAATGTCAGCGTCACGGAATTGACGGCCGTTTTGGTGCTATCGGTGTACCCGTAGACCAGGCTGCTCAAGGTGGCGCCCGTAACGGTCTGGCTGACGGTACCCCCAACGAACTGGGTTGAACCAGCTGTGTTGCTCAGTCCGGTGCCTGTAAGCGCGGAACCGCCAGTGAAGGCCAGGGCCGCAACGGCAAGGGCAGCGATAAGTTTGGTGGATTTTTTCATTATCTCAATTTCAGTAGCCCGGCGAACCCTCAGCGGGTTCCGTGGCTTTGCGTCCCCGGTTCACACCGGGTTTGCCGTTTTAGTGAGGATGCACCGCAACGGAGAAGAAGAGACTGCAAGCGGCTCCCCTAAACCAGCGCTGTGCGGAGTGTGACCGCATCAAATCGGAAGAAACGGGTCCGATCGATTCTGAAGCACTCTCTGAAACTACAACGGAATAAATCCGGAATCGCCATACTTTGTCAATCCTGCGCAAACCCTTGACTAAACGGGCTAAATTCTTCGACTAATAGAAATCGTCTTCCCCACTCTGAAGCTAGATACTCTCGCGGATCCTCAGTGGAAAGGATGGCGGCTGCACCGGATTGCTCGGGATGAACGGGAGTAGGTCGGTTTCCAACTGCTGCACTGCATCTATTCGGCTCCAGCCGAATCGGCCAATAAGGGTCAAGCTCGTTTCATGGGGGTCGTTGCTGGTGTTGATGGTGTCCGCCATGATCCGATCCCGGCGATCCAGCGGACTAGAAACCTGGGCCGGAATCGCCGCTCTTACAGGGGCGGGTTGCTATCAGGCTGATTGACGCTTCCAATCAAGTCAGGCGGCGACAGCTGCTCCGTGTCGCCATTCGCGCAGCTGACCTTGATCTGAAATCCAAATCAGGCTCTAAAACTTTGACTGCCGAACTCGACCGGCGCGAACGTGCCGCAACTACAAGTTGGATAAAGTTTCAAGATGGAGCTGACGGGAACTGTGCGCAGTGGTGGCGAGACTAAAACCAGCCCGATCATTGCCAGCGGCTCCACCTACGGTGAGGCCCGAGAGGCTTTGGAGGCACAGATCCCGAGGGTCCGCTCTGATCGTGATCGCACGGATCAGCAGACCTCGACCGGCCCGTTGATGGGTCGTCGCGCTGGTTATGCGTGCTAGCTGACGGCGGGTAAGTGTCGGTGCCGGGATTTAACGTAAAGGTGCCGGCGTTTGAGGAGTTGGGGGAACTCAAAGGACACCGGCACCGAGAGCCGCTATCTCTAACGGCCCTCACACCAAGGGTACTCACCGTTTATGAAAGCTAGCAGAGCGGCGGCAGTCCCGTGGGCACGTCGAAAAGGTCCAGGAAGTACTATGACCGGTTATTGGATGGGTGGATTGAGGAACTGGTGATGCGTGAGGAACTGGTGATGCGTGAGGAACCGGTGATGCTCACGGACGCCGAACTGGATTTACCGGCTAACCCCGCCCATGAGTTCCCTACACCACGCCGGGTGCACATCTGGATTCGCTACCCATCGAGCGCTTACTGGGTGAAGGGACACTCGACAGGGTGGACCAAAACGGCGGTCAAGGTGTCGTTCTTTGAACCTGGCATAAAAATCCAGCGGGAGGGTTGGGTGTGGGGCGGCTCGGTCACTCCTGCTGCACCGGATGAGCTGTAGGACAGCTGCCATTAGGGCTCGGTATCGGCGGGCGGGTCGCCACGACGGATTGTCTCGGCTGTGCGCTGGTAGGCGTCGGTGATGTAGTCCTCCAACCTGGTCCGTTCAATGCTCCATTGTCCACGGCCACCAATCTGGATTGCTGGCAGATCCCCAGCTCTGATCAGTGCGCGGATCTGGCTCGTGCTGGTGTTCAGTTCCTGGGCGACGTCGGGGATGGTCATAAACCGGGCGGGTTCGGCTGTGCTCACTGGGCCATGCTCCGTGGGTGTTGAACCTGGGCGCGGATCACTAAATGTTGGTGGCGCCGGCTTCTGCACCACACAGTTACCGGCCCCGTTTTTTCTTCTGGTTTTCCCTGCGAAAAGAAATCTGTTGGGTTAGCTTATTGTCGTCTGTTGCGCTGCCAAATCAAGGCCAGCACCGCCGCTGCTGCCGCGCCGATCAGGGCCAGCACCAGCAACGGCCAGATGAGTTCTTGGCTGGAAGATGAGGAACACCTTGATGGCTGGGATGATGATGAGCAGCGCTCACGTCGATGAAATGGGTAATACAGCTAGGCGAAGTGGGCTTTGCTGATGAGGCCGTGGACGCCGACGGTGCGGTCGACGATCTGCGACACCGCAAAGTCCGCAGCTGCGGAAAGATAGGCGTAGGCGACGGCCCGATCCATGCCTCGATCGTTCTGTAGGAAGTCGAGGGCATTGATGATGGCTCGCCGCATGGCGACGTTCAGATCTCCGCTGACCCCTCCCTCATCCAGGCCGTCGGGATCCGATAGTCCGATCGGTATCCACGCGTCTTTCGTTTCCCCGAAGGGGTACTTGTAGGCCACAGAGGGGGCGTCACCGGATCCGGGCTTACAGACGGTCAACCGGAAAGTGCCGCGCAGCGATCCTTCCATCGCGGTGAGGGCTACTTCGCCGTCGCCCATACCCATGTGCGGATCGCCGATGTAGAAGAGTGCTCCATCCGCCTTGACCGGCAGGTAGAAAGTGGAGCCTGCACCGAGGTGCCGGATATCGATGTTGCCGCCGCCGAGCGTGGGCGGAACGGAATTCGCTTCCGGTGAGGTGAGTCCATCGGATTCAGCGAACGCAACACCCCATCATCCCCATGAACGAGCGCAGCGGAAACCGGACAGTCATGTCACCGCTGACCATGACTCCCTTGCCGTCTTCGACAGCTGTGAAGACCGAGACGTTGCCGTAGTCCGAGGGGACACCGGATGTCCTGTTGTCGGTAGCTACGGGAGGCATCACTTCCTCAAGGCTGATGCCGTCCGGCGGCTGAACATCCGCCTGCACAGCGAGGCCGCCTTTTCCGTGTCTGCTGGAGACAACACCATAGGGCACCCGTGGGACAGCTTCGAGCGTCTCAATTTTTAACACATCGCCGGGCTTCGCCCCCTCGACGGACACCGGGCCGGTGACGATGTGCGGGCCGTCGGTGTCGAAGTCCCGGGGAGTGCGGTTGTACCCGGCGGCGATGCTGACTGCGTCCTCGAGGATGCTGCTCTCCGGCACACCCAGCCCACCGAAGTATTCGAGCGGGTTCCGGCCCTGATCCTCGAGGATTCCTTCGTGGGACAAGGCGTCGATGGTGACCGTCTGGCCGGACCGGATGGACAGTACCGGCGAGGCATGGACCGTGGGCACGTACCCCCAAAGGACATCTTCAGGGGTGGAAGCCAGATACGCGTCACCCCTGGTTGTGCCGCTGTTGGGTTGCAGGATCTGCCCGAACCCACCAGAAGATGCGGTGTTTCCCCCGGTACCTGACGCTGACGCCGAGGCGGTACCAGCGGAGCTAGCGCCCACCGCCTGGGAGGTGCACCCGGTTGCTGCTGCTAGCGTTCCGAACGCCGCAACGACTCCCATAAACCGTCGCCTGCCGAGACCCTTGACAAGAGCTTCGGCTGCTTCCCTATTGAAACTGTCATTCATTGTGATTCCCTCCGCAGGTCGTATCGCCGACCGTACGGAGTGTTTGTTTCGCAGTGATTTCAATCACGAGTCTTAACGGAATGGACCCAGATGGATATTCACCAGACCGGTGACGATGGACCTGGGCTACGCCCCCGGGGCGTCCAGGTCTGCGGCACTGAAGGTATCGCAAGCGTTGATGTCGCCGGTTTCGTAGCCTTGCAGGAACCAGGCCTGGCGCTGCTCGCTGGAACCGTGAGTCCATCCTTCCGGATTGACCTGGCCGGTGGAGGCTTCCTGGATCCGATCGTCACCCACCGCTGAGGCCGCGGAAAGGGCATCCTGAAGATCCGTGGAGGTGAACTCGCGCAGGAACGGTTCCCCGGATTCCGCGTCAGGGACGCTGATGGCGTGACCGGCCCACATCCCTGCATAGCAATCTGCCTGCAGTTCGACCCGAACCGCACCCGATTCGGGCCCCTGCGGATCCTCCTGTGCTGCGTTCAGCGTGTTCGTGATTTTCTGGATGTGGTGCCCAAACTCGTGGGCGATGACGTATTCCTGAGCGAGCGGCCCCCCGGAGGCGCCGAAGCGGGTAACCAGGTCGTCGAAAAACTCGGTGTCGTAATAGGTCTGTTCATCGAGCGGACAGTAGAACGGACCGACGGCGCTGGTGGCGTTGCCGCACCCGGTGTCCGTCTGACCGGTAAACAACACCACGCCCGGCTGGTTGTATTGGACGCCGAAGTCTTCCAGGTAGGGAAGCCAAAAAGCGTCGAGGCTTTCTGCGGTTCCGAGGATCCTGCAGTCGAGCCGTTCGTTGGCGTCGGCGCCGGTCTGGCAGGCGTTGATGGCGTCAGTCTGCTGGTTCCCGCCGTCCGCGCCCCCGGCAGCACCGCCGTCGAGCCCCAGCTCGTTGACCACACCCGGGCCAAACAGAAGGGACAGCAGGAGAATAACCCCACCGCCCAGTCCGCCACCGATGGCCACGCCACGGCCTCGGCCCCGCCCCCTGCGGTCACTGACACGGGACGGATCCAACTGCGCACTGTCGTTGAAGCTCATGGCTCAATAATATCGGGTGGATACGACAGAGCGTGGGCACGCAGCACCGGCGCCAGCAGCGTAGCCGCGCACTGGCACCGGCGGTTTGCGGAGGGCACCTACACGTTGTTGGACTTCGGCGCGCCCATTCCCGGGTCGATCTGGTGTGGGCCCGCGGACGACGGACGGACGTCGAAGTCGAAGATCGACGTCGGGATGTACACCGTTGAACACGAGTTGGGGATGTCGACGACCCCGGAGAGCCGGCCCTCGATCGGCGCCGACCCGAGCAGCAGGTAGGCCTGCTCCGGGCTGTAACCGAACTTGGTCAGGTAATCGATGGCGTGCAGGCAGGCCCGCTGGTAGGACAGATGCGAGTCGAGATAGCGCTGTTCCCCCTCCAGGGTCACAGAGGTACCGGAGAACGCAATCCATTCGCTGTAGCGGGGATCCACGATGCCCGGCATGAAGATGGCGTTCTCGCTCACCCCGTAGGTTTCCATGCCGCCCTTGATGACGTCGACCCGGAGGTCGATGAACCCGCCCATCTCGATGGCGCCGCAGAAGGTGATTTCGCCGTCGCCCTGGGAGAAGTGCAGATCCCCGAGCGACAGGTTAGCACCGTCCACGAACACCGGGTAGAAAATGCGGGTGCCCTTCGACAGGTTCTTGATGTCCTGATTGCCGCCATTTTCCCGTGGGGGTGCGGTGCGGGCAGCCTCGCCCGCGACCCTGTCGAACTCCGACGCCGGCAGGCCTCCCAGCACCGCGAACTGCGGCTCGGGCGGCAGCGCCAGCGGCGGTACCCGGTTGGGGTCCGTCGCGATCAGGTCACCCTCGCGCTTGTTCCACTTGGCCAGGAGCTCGGCGGAGGGCGCGGTTCCCATCAAACCCGGGTGGATCAGCCCCACGTAGGAGACGTTGGGTACGTGTCGTGAGGTGGCCACCTGGCCGGTGAAGTCCCAGGTCGCCTTGTAGGCGTCGGGGAACTGCTCGGTGAGGAAGCCGCCGCCATTGTTCCGCGAGAAAATGCCGGTGTACCCCCAGCCCTGCCCGGCCAGCGGACCTGACTCTTCCTGTGGGATGGGGCCGACGTCGAGAATGTCGACGACCAGCAGGTCGCCGGGTTTCACACCCTCGACGGCGAACGGCCCGCTGAGCTTGTGGACGGTCAGCAGCGGGGCGTTGAGGATGTCGTCGGCGGAATCGTCGTTGACGATCGCGCCGTCGAACCATTCGCGGCAGTGGACCCTGAACGAATCCCCTGGTTTGACGGTCGCCACCGGCGGAATCTCCGGGTGCCACCGGTTGTGTCCAATCTTTTCCTGATCCTCAAACTTCTTTGTTGAGTCGAGTGGAAATATGACGTCGGGCATTTCGTCTCCTCTGGGTTAGCCGCGCCAAGGACTAGGGCCGCGGCAGCTTACTGTGAAGCGGATTGGACGTATAGAGCTGCCTCTTGCGGCTGGAAGCGGACGGCAGTGCCCCCGAAACCACCCCCGGTTCAGCTGCGCTGCGCCGGGTGGAATCGATGAGCTGAAAGGCCGCCGATCCGGCCTTTGACAGGTTGGGTGCACTGATCTTCCGACGGGCCGCCTGGCCGCAGGCCGGGCAGGATTGCAGGTCTGGCGTTGCACCCATCGGACTGATGACCTCGAAGGTACTGCAACCGGGGCACCGGTACTCGTAAATCGGCATTGAACGGGTTGTCCTTCCTGCGGTCGGGTTTTCTAGGCTGGCGCCACGGCTTGGCCCTGGCGCGCCGTCCTGCTCCGCGGGATGCCGCGGCGGCCAAGGACGAAGGCCGCGCCCAGAGCGGCGGCCGCTGCGATTGCCACGATGACGGCGTACCCGTCGTTCGTCTCGTACCTGCCGCTCAGGAGGAAGAAGGCAGGAATGGTCCCGGTGATGTGTGCGACGAAAATGGTGAACCAGCCGGTCACGAAGGTCAAGGATTCCTTGCCCAGCCCCAGGAGCAGGAAGAAGAGGAACCACAGGACCGCCCACGTCAGCCAGATCGCCCCGAAGACCGGGTCTCCCACCAGCGTGAACTGGAGTACTCCGATGGTCACGGCGCAGGCGGCGACGAAGATGGAAAACCAGCCCAGGCCCTCCCCGCTGATCCCTGTCATCTGAAGAATTCCGACATAGAGGTAGGTGAACCCGAAAAGGTAGAGCCCGGCCGCACCGAAGATGACCGACAACTCGTTGTTGGACTGAATGAGGATGATGGTCGGGAAAACTACCTGCATGATCCCGACGAAGAAGTTGAGGATCGCGGCGGACTTGCCCGGGACCAGCCCGATCAGCATGAGTCCATTTATGAAAAGAACCGCACCAACGTACAACAAACCGACACTGCTCATGGCGCTCCTCGAAAGGGCGAAGAGATGAAGCTTAGGTTACGAGAGCTGCTTCACGACGCCGGACAGCTGGTTCAGAAGCAGTAGATGAGTCTCCGGATATTCACTTGTGACCGCGACTCTAGTAGTGCCCAAATTGGCTGTCAACGGCCGGTCGCGCCCTCTCGAGCTGCCTATGCGCCGTGGTTTCTTTTGGCACGATCCCCGGTGTCATTCGACTTTGAGGAGCGGCCCGGAATGAGAGCCCACAGCGATGGGAGCAGGATGCACGCCCCGACGGTGTAGGCGAAGTCCTCAATCGGGGCCAGAGCCAAACGCACACCGAGGATGAGGTCGGCGTTGTAGTCGACGATGCCAGCAGCGATCAGTACGTTGTCGAACACGGCGGTCGCTAGCAGGAGAACAACCAGGGTGATTCCGATAGCCCCCCAGCTGGGAAGAAGGCTGCGTCTCGTTCGATACGCCCAGGCGGCAATGGCCAGAATCGGAACAAAGAAGATGACGTTGAGGACCAGGTACCTCACGCAGCCACCCTCCGCTCCCGGACGGCGACGACACCCAGCACATTAAGGGTTGTGTAACACAGCAGAGCGAGGAAGAACGGTTCCTCAAGGGGCAGCTCCGGGGCCAAGAGGATTCCCGTCATGAGGTCGGTGACGCCGCGGAAGAAAATACCGAATGCAATGCCGAAGAGGTCCCAGATGATGAAGAAGATGATCCCCAGGGTCATGGCCCAGGCGGCTTTGCGGGCGTCACGCCAGAAGGTGAGGCCAAACCTCCAGTCCAGGAGCACCGAGCCACCCAGCGAGAAGAGGAGCGCGCCGAGATAGATCACGCCCATGCCGCACCGCCAACCGACTGCCATGCGCTCCCGGCAACCACAATTTTTCCGCACATGTAACTCATTGTTCCCCACCGGCACAGGTGGGTGCCTCCTGGACCTCGCCTGAAAGAGCATTGACCGCCTTCTCATCGTCTGGCATAGTTTGGAATCGATTCCATGGAAACGATTCCATGGCGGCCGAGGAGCAACAGGTGCGATCACTGACGATCAAGGACGTCGCCGATAAGGCGGGTGTCTCAGTAGCAACTGCCTCCCGTGTGCTCTCGGGACACCCCTCCACCTCCGCCGAAGCCCGCACAGCCGTCACCGAGGCCGCCCAGCAGCTGGATTTCCGGCCCAACGCCCAGGCCCGCTCCCTCCGCAAGACCACCACCGAAACCATCGGCCTGGTCCTTCCCGACGTCCGCAACCCTTTCTTCGCTGATCTGGCCCACGCCGTCGAACAGCGGGCCCGCGACTTCAAATACCTCACACTCTTCGGCAACGCCAACGAAAGCGCCGAACAGCAGGATCGCTACTTCGATGTGATGCTCTCCCAGCGCGTCGACGGCCTCATCGCCGCACCCCTCGGCGACCTCGACAGCCTCAAAAGCATCCTCGACAGTGGCATCCCCACCGTCTTCGTGGACCGCGTCATCGCCGACACCGCCGTCCCCAGCGTCACCCCCGACAACGTCACCGGCATCCGGGAAGCCGTCCGCCACCTCACCGCGCAGGGCCACCGACGCATCGGCTACATCGCCGGACCGCAGTCCACCTCCACCGGCCGCGAACGCCTCGCCGCCTACCATGATGCCCTCGCCACCACCGAAGCCGACGACGACGGCGACCTCATCTTCTTCGGTGACTTCCAGGCCGCCAGTGGTGCTGCCGGTGCGCGGCACCTGCTCGAACTTCCCCAGCCGCCCACCGCCCTCCTCGCGGCGGACAGCCTGATGAGCATCGGTGCCATCGGGGTCTGCAACGAACGCGGAATCGGCATCGGCACGGGTGTCGCCTTCGTCGCCTATGACGACATCGAAGCGTTCACCCTCCTCAACCCCGCCCTCACCGTCATCGCCCACGACGTCGACGCCATGGGCCGCCAGGCCGTCGAGATGCTCACCCAGGTGATCGCCGGCGAGACCCCCGCATCAGTCATCCTCCCCAGCAGACTCATCATCCGTGGCTCCACCCCGCCCCTCCCAGGAGGCACAACACCGTGAACACCAAACCCATCCTTACCCTGGACAACGTCACCAAGTCCTTCGGTCCGGTCACCGTCATCAAGGGGGTGACCGTCAACGTCTACCCCGGCAAGGTGCAGGTCCTGCTGGGCGAAAACGGTGCCGGCAAGTCCACCCTGATCAAGATGATGGCCGGCGTGCACCAGCCAGACGGTGGCCGCATCCTCGTCGACGGCGAGGTGGCCCGAATTACCAACACCAAGGACTCCGAAGCTCTCGGCATCGCCACCATCCACCAGGAGCTCAACCTCGTGGGCTCCATGACCGTCGCCGAGAACATCTCGATGGGTCGGTTCCCGCACCGCTTCGGTCTGGTGGACAAACGCACAATGCGCGAAACTGCCAGGGCGGCCCTCGCGCTGATCGGCCTGGACATCGACGTCGACCACAGGGTCGGCGACCTGGGCATCGCCCGCCAGCAGCTCGTCGAAATCGCGAAGGCCCTCAGCCTCAACGCGCGCATGCTCGTCCTCGACGAACCCACCGCAGCCCTCACCAAGCGCGAGATCGCTGCACTGTTCGCCGTCGTCGAAGACCTCCGCCAGCGCGACGTCGGGATGGTCTTCATCTCCCACCACCTGGATGAAATCGCCGCCATCGGCGACTCGGTGTCGGTCCTGCGCGACGGCGATTTCATCGCCGAGGTGCCCGCTGACACGCATGAGGACGAACTGGTCCGCCTGATGGTGGGCCGCTCAATCGAAGCGCAGTTCCCCCGCCGCCGCGAATGGGACGGCCCAGCTGACACCCTCCTGGACGTGAAGGGGCTCTCCACGAAGGGCGTCATCAATGACGTCACCTTCTCCGTCCGCGCGGGCGAGATCGTGGGCCTGGCCGGGCTCGTCGGGGCGGGCCGCACCGAGGTGATCCGCGCCATCGCCGGCGCCGACCCCTACGTGGGCGGCAGCGTCCAGGTCCGCGGCAAGGACCTCCCCAAGTCCAACATCGGCGCGGCCATCAGGGCCGGCGTCGGGCACGTCCCCGAAGACCGGAAGGGCCAGGGCCTGGTGCTCGGCGCGACGGTCAACGAGAACGTGGGCTACGCGACGCTCGCGTCGACGGCGAAGTCCGGGCTGGTGGATCGTTCCGGCCAACGCGGCCGCGCCCAGGAGATTGCCGACAAACTTCGTATCCGCATGCACACCCTGGACCAGCCAGTGGGATCACTCTCCGGCGGGAACCAGCAGAAGGCCGTGTTTGCCCGCTGGATTGTGGCGAACTCGACGGTCCTGCTGCTCGACGAGCCGACCCGCGGCGTCGACGTCGGCGCCAAAGTGGAAATTTACGAACTGATGAACGCGATCACCGCCGCCGGCGGCGCCGTCGTCATGGTCTCCAGCGAGCTCCCCGAGGTGCTGGGGATGAGCGACCGGATCCTGGTGATGAGCGGCGGACATATCTCCGGCGAGCTGACGGCCGAAGAGGCCACCCAGGACGCCATCATGACGCTTGCCGTCCGCGACGTGCAGCGCGATCTCGAAGACAAGTCAATGGAGGACGGTCATGAATAAGGTTGCAACCGCTACCACGCCCAAGGTGTCGGGCGGGGCGAGGGCCAAGCAGCTCCTCGCCGACAATGGGGCGCTGGTGGGCCTGCTGATTCTTGGCCTGGCCCTGTTCATCGCCACCCCCGACTTCCTCACCGGCCCCAACCTGCTGAACATCGGCATCCAGGCCTCGGTGATCGCGGTCCTGGCGTTCGGGCTGACCTTCGTGATCGTCGCGGCGGGCATCGACCTGTCGGTCGGCTCGGTGGCGGCGCTTTCCGCGATGGGCTCCGCGTGGATCTTCTCGCAGGGCTCCATGCCGGGCTGGGTCGCCGTGATCGGCGGCCTTGCGATCGGCACCCTGAGCGGCGCGGTCAGCGGCTACGCCGTCGCGTTCGGCCGGTTGCCCTCCTTCATCGCCACGCTGGCGATGCTCAGCATCGCCCGCGGCCTGACCCTGGTCATCTCGGACGGCCGGCCCATCGCCACCGCACCCGAGGTGTCCTTCCTCGGCGGGAACCTCGGCGTCATCCCGATGCCGATCGTGGTGCTGGTGATCGCTGGCCTGGTGGCCGCGTTCATCCTGAACTTCACGGTGATGGGCCGCTACATGTACGCGGTGGGCGGCAACACTGAAGCCGCACGGCTCTCCGGCGTCCCGGTCCGCAAGGTCCTCGTCACGGTCTTCGCCCTGTCCGGGTTGTTCGCCGCCGTCGCCGGCCTGCTACTTTCCGGCCGGCTGGATTCCGCCCAGCCCCAGGCCGCCGCCGGCTACGAACTGGACGCGATTGCCGCCGTCGTCATCGGTGGCGCCTCGCTGGCCGGCGGCGTGGGCCGCATCACCGGAACGCTGGTCGGCGCACTGGTGCTCGTGGTCATCCGCAACGGCCTGAACCTGCTCAACGTCTCCTCGTTCTGGCAGCAGGTGGTGATCGGCGTGGTGATCGCCGTCGCCGTCGGCATCGATTCCCTGCGCCGCAAGAACGCACCCCACTAAACCTTCCCTCACGTCACCCGTTCCGTCACCAAGTAGTTCAATCACCGAGTAAGGAAATAACAATGAAGTTCACTTCCCGCAAAACCGCAGCACTGACCGTCTCCCTCGCGCTGGCCCTGAGCATGACCGCCTGCAACCGTGGGGGCGACGAGGCAGCCGAGGGGTCCGCCTCCGCTACTCTGGCACTGTCCACCCTGAACAACCCGTTCTTCGTGGAGTTGCGCGACGGCGCCGAGGCGGCTGCCGAGGCTGCTGGCATCGAACTTGAGGTCGTCGACGCCCAAAACGACTCCGCCGCCCAGACCAACCAACTGGCCACCGCCGCGACCAGCGGCACGGACGCCGTCCTGATCAACCCAGTGGACTCCGACGCCGCCGCAGCCTCCGTGGCACCGCTGATCGACGCCGACATTCCGGTGGTTGCGGTGGACCGCGCCGTCAACGGCGCCGAGGTCCAGTCCCTCGTCTCCAGCGACAACGTGGCGGGCGGCCGCCAGGCAGCCGACGAACTGGCAGCAGCCATGGGCGAAGAGGGCGAAGTGATTGTCCTGCAGGGCGTCGCCGGCACCTCGGCGAGCCGCGACCGCGGCGCCGGCTTCGAAGAGGGCATGGCCGCGTACCCCAACATCACCGTGGTGGCCATGCAGACCGCGAACTTCGACCGCGCCGAAGCACTGAACGTGGCAACGAACCTCTTGCAGGCTAACCCCGACGTGACCGGCATCTTCGCCGAGAACGACGAAATGGCCCTCGGCGCCATCCAGGCGCTCGGCGACCGCGCGGGTGACGACGTCAGCGTGGTCGGCTTCGACGGCACCGAGGACGGCCTGGCCGCCATCGAAGCGGGCACCATGACCGCGACCATCGCGCAGCAGCCCGCCGAACTGGGCAAGCAGGCAATCGAAGTTCTGGAACAGCTCCTCGCCGGCGAAACCGTCGAAGAGACAATCCCCGTTCCCGTCACCACAGTGAACGCCGACAATGTCGGAGAATTCACCGAATGAGCACCGAGCCGTCGGGCGTCGTCGTCGTAGGGTCTATCAACGCCGACCTCATAGTCACCCTGGAACGCCACCCTGCGCCTGGGGAAACCCTGCTGGGCCGGACCATGACCGTGATGCCCGGCGGCAAGGGCGCCAACCAAGCCGTAGCTGCGGCGAAGCTCGGCGCCCGGACCGTTATGATCGGCGCGGTGGGGCAGGACGCCTACACCGACGTCGCGCTTTCCGGGTTGCACGCCGCGGGTGTTGATACCGGCGCCGTGCAGCGCGTCGCTGGGATTAGCACTGGCGTCGCGATTGTGGAGGTCGACGACGACGGCGAGAACACTATCGTGGTGATCCCCGGAGCCAACGCCGAGGTGACCCCCGAGCTGGTTGCCGCCTCCGCTGACGTGATTGCCGGCGCCGCCGTGCTGGTGCTGCAGGGCGAGATCCCTGCTGCGTCGGTGGCCGCGGCCGTTTCCCTGGCCACCGGGCGGGTGGTCATCAATCTGGCGCCGGTCATCCCGTTGGACCGCGCTACTCTGCTGCGAGCTAATCCGTTGGTCGTCAACGAACATGAAGGCGCGCTGGTGCTGGGGCAACTGACCGGTTCAGCTTACATCGCTAACCCCTCCGGTCATGTTGCGACGGCCCGGGCCCTGCTGGACTGCGGCTTCGCGTCCGTGGTGATGACTTTGGGCGGGAGTGGGGCCCTGCTGGCGTCCGCTGCCGACCTGCTGGAGATCCCTGCCCCGAAGGTGCCGGTCGTGGACACCACCGGGGCCGGCGATGCCTTCACCGGCGCCCTGGCCGCCCGGCTCAGCGCCGGGGATTCACTGCCCGACGCCGTCCGGGTTGCCGTGCTGGTCGGGGCGTTCGCCGTCGGGACCGAGGGCGCTCAACCGTCGTACCCGTCCCTAACAGATCAGCTGCCCGCAGCGCCCACCTCACCGATCACCACTGGACAGGACGATGCCGCGTGAAGAAGACCGGAATCCTCAACGGACCGTTGAACGGGATCCTCGGTACCTTGGGGCACGGGCACCTCGTGGCGATTGCCGACGTCGGGATGCCCCTCCCGGACGCGGGCACCGTCGTCGATCTGGCCCTGGTGAAGGGCATCCCGTCCTTCACGGAGGTGCTCCAGGCGGTGCTGGCCGACGTCGAAGTCGAATCGTCATTGCTGGCTTCGGAAGCGACTGGCTCTCTCGTTGAGGACATTGTCCGCGCTGAAGGGTTGAATCCCGACTTCGTGAGCCACGAGGATCTGAAGGCTCTCCTGCCGTCTGCCCGGCTGATCATCAGGACCGGCGAGGCGACACCGTTCGCGAACGTGGTTTTGCGCTGCGGTGTGACCTTCTAGCGTTCGGCGCATTGGTTGCCGATCACTGTTCGCGACGGTTTGTGTCGACGTGGTCGGGTAGCGCCTCCCGCGGTGCCTTCTTGACGGTAAAACATGAACTGTGCTTCACTTGTTGAGTACACGGAGGGGAGTATCCCCACAATTGTCCCGTCGTCACTACGGCCCTTAACGGCCCGGCGGACAGGCCCCTAAACGGGCCGGGAAAGACCTCCGATCGATTCGATCGGAGGAGTTTTTCATGAATGTCCCATTCTGGATTTGGGCTGCGGTTCTTGGCTTCATCGTGGTCATGCTTGCCGTTGACCTGTTCGCTCACCGCCGGGCCCACGTCATCGGTGTGCGGGAAGCAGCGGCATGGTCGGGAGTGTGGGTTGCTTTCGGCGTCGCGTTCGGGGTGCTGGTCTGGATAAATTGGGGTGCCGAGTTCGGCCAGCAGTACTTCGCCGGGTACCTCATCGAGAAGTCCCTGGCCGTGGACAACGTCTTCGTCTGGGCCATCATCTTCAGCTACTTCGCTGTCCCGCGGGAATTCCAGCACCGGGTGCTGTTCCTCGGCGTGCTGGGTGCGCTGATCTTCCGGGGGATCTTCATCGCCGCTGGCCCCGTACTCATCCAGAACTTCGCCTGGATCCTCTACGTTTTCGCCGCCTTTCTCCTCTACACCGGCTACAAGATGATCCGACAGCGCAATGAACACCTCGACCCCGAGAAATCCGGGGTGCTCCGCCTGTTCCGCCGCTGGGTTCCCATGACCGAGCATTATCACGGACAGAAGCTACTGGTCCGGCGGAACGGCATCTTGCTTGCCACCCCGCTACTGGCGGTACTGGTGCTCATCGAGGTCACCGACGTGGTCTTCGCCGTCGACTCCATCCCCGCGATCTTCGCCGTCACCGACAAAGTGTTCCTGGTCTTCACCGCCAACGCCTTCGCCATCCTGGGTCTGCGCGCCATGTATTTCCTGCTCGCCGATCTGATCCACCGGTTCATCTACCTCAAAATCGGGCTAGCCCTGGTGCTGATCTGGGTAGGCATCAAGATGCTCCTCAAGATCGACCTGTTCTACATCCCCACCACCATCTCGCTGGCCGTGGTTGCTACCATTCTCACGATCTCCATTGTGGCAAGCCTCCGCGCCACCCGCGGACAGGGCAGGCAAGCACTTCCTGCGCCACCGGAACCCCCTTTCCGGGTCGCCACCGAGGAAGAGGACGCCGAACTGGAACCAGTGTGGCGCGGTCGGGGCAGCACCGTCGACCGAGCCCGCCGGGAGGGCTCCGAAGACACGCTCCCAGTGCACGACAGCCGGGAGCGGGCAGAGAAGGACGGAGGTACCCGATGAATGCCTCCCACCACATCCAGGGGCGCCCCGTCGCCGTCGTTGTTACTCCGCAATCGGACACAGGAGGACAATCTAAGTACATCAAAGGAAAGAATCACTCCTATGTCCCACCCCAGCCCAGACGGCTTTATGGTCAACCATCAGGCCACCGATGCAGCAAACCACGGCACTGCTCCAACCCAACGTCCGCCGTGGACATTCCTCACCAATCACAGCCACGTGCTGCTGACCATCAACGGGGACCCTAATGCGCTCGTCGAAGAGATTGCCGCCACAGTAGGAATCACTCCGAGAGCAACACTTCACATCCTTGCGGATCTAGAGCACGCCGGTTACCTACAGCGTCTCCGGGAGGGTCGCCGCACCCGGTATGTGATCCAACCCAACCAGCACTTCCGCCACCCTGCCACCGCGCACCAGGAGATTGGTGCACTTCTGGCGATCTTCGCCCCCACCGACGGACATTCAAGGAAGGAGTTGCCGTGAAAGATCAGGACCTGGGCCACCTGCACGGCGAGCCGTGATCATCGTTCTCGCCGGCGTCGATGGCGCGGGTAAGACCACAGCCGGGAAACTGCTGACCGAGCAGCTCGCCGCGGCCGGTTATCCCGCAATCTTCACCGCTAACCCATCCGGCCGCCGAAGCATGACCGCGTGGTTCGACCGGACCGGTCTTCGGCTGCCTATGGCCGTGTTGGACGGGATAGAAACCGGTATTCGCTGTGTCAATGTGGCGATCTCCCACCTGCGCGCCAGGAAGAATCCCGGTGTTGTCGTCATGGACCGGTACCTCTACTGTCAGCTCGCGCTTCGGCGAGTGCGGAGGCTACGTCCGGGGCGGTTCCTGCCGACCCTGATCAAGGTCCTCCCCACCCCGGATGTGGTGCTCTACTTCGAGGTTGACGCCGACGTCGCCTACGAACGGGTCAGCAGCCGCGCCGCGGACACTGAGACCCTTGAACATCTCGGGGCCCTGGCCAAGGCGTATAGGGAACTTGATGACTTTTCGTCGTTCGTCAGCATTGATGCAAACCACTCTTCGGAGCGGGTTGTCGAGGACATCTTGCAGGAACTTGGGGTGTGCGGCCTGGGGCTTCAGGCGTGAACAAACCCAGGCATCTTCACCCTCGACCCCTGCCCAACAAACGCTACCGCCCAATCGTTACCCGAGTTCTGTCCCTGAGTGTCCCCTGCCCGCGCGGCCGGGACACCACCAGGAATCACTCATTCGCTTGACAGGCGATGGCACTTCGTCGATACCGGCACTTCGGCAGTCTCTAGCTCACACAATGGCCCAGGCGCGGGCGGTCGCGTCGAGGGCAGCGCTATAGACGGCGGGCCAATCTGCGTCAGGACGGCCCATCTGCGCCAGCTCCAGGCTGACCAGGCCATGGACTTGACCCCAGATCGCGACGGCGACGAGTTCCACGGGCGCTTCACGCAAAGTCCCGGCGGTCTGCGCGGCAGCGACCGCATCCATCAACGGTTGCATGGCATCGGCGGCCGCGACGGGGTTCGGCTGACACTCCACATAGGCGGCCAGCGCGCCGCCGAACATGAGCCGGTACAGCGCCCGGTGCTCCAGCGCCCAGGTCCGATAGGACTCGCCCAGTGCTTCAAGCCCGCCGGAGGCAGCCGCGAGTTGCGAATCACGGAACGACACGAACCCATCGTCCACCACCGCTGTCAGCAGCTGGGACTTCCCGCCGAACAGCGAGTACACGGCCGAGGTGGACGTTCCGGCCGCCGCGGCGACATCGCGGAGCGTCACCCGCGCTGGGCCCTCGAGATCCACCAAATCGGCTGTGACTGCCAGCAGATCCTGCCGGAGGGAATCATTGTGCACGATAGGTCTTGCCATAGCACCCAGTGTTCCATAACCTTGTTCTGTAACAATGTTATACAACAAGAAAACTATAGGAGATCCTCATGGCACAGCAAATACTTCCCGGACGGCACACTGCCTATCCGGGAAGAGACAACGTGACAGTGTTCCTGATCGGGATGCGGGCCAACCGGTGGTGGAAGGTGGGGACCGTGGGTAGGGTTGCCGCCGCCATGCCACGGATGCTTCAACATCTCGCGGCCGACCCATCCGCGGGAATGCTCGGCTATGAGCAATGGTTCGGCCGCACCACCATGCTGCTCAGCTACTGGGAAAGCCCCGAACATCTGCGGAAGTTTGCAGCGGACAAGGAGTCGCCCCACTTGGAGCCCTGGCGCCGATTCATGAAGGAAGTCGCCGGGACTGGGGACGTTGGTGTCTGGCATGAGACCTATCAGGTACCCGCCGTCGGAATCGAGGCAGTTTACAACGGAATGCCTCTGTTCGGGCTGGCCAAGGCAACGGCGCTGATCCCTATCGGGTCACGCAACACCACCGCAAAACAACGGATGGCGCAGGTCCCGCCGCACACCGTCCCTTGACAGATAACGGCCCTCGCTTCATATTCAGAGTGCAGCTGCGAGCAAGGGAGCTACCGTGACCACCACTGCTTTTGCACGTGACATTCTGACCCAACGGCTTCGAGACCTCTTCGCCGCCCACCAGAATGTGCGTGAGGTACGAATGTTCGGCGGCGTCTCGTTCATGATTGATGACCGCATGGCAGTTGCCGCCGATCGCGTCGGTAACCTGCAGGTGCGCACCAACCCGGCAGATTACGACAATCTACTTCGTCGCGGCGGGGTGCCGGCACTGATGGGTCGGCAGAAGCCGATGGGGCGCGGCTGGCTGACGGTGCCCCGTCAACAGTTCGACGACGACGCGGAACTCGCTTACTGGGTCACCGTAGGCATCGAGTCCGGGAACGCGCCGAACTGAACCCTGGTTCGGGTACCGCAGATTCTCGTGTCATGCATCGGCGAACAATGGGCCTATTACCTGGTGGGTAGCGCCCTCGAAGCGGTACTCCTCACTGCCATAGCCCGCACAGCCTGGAAGTGGCCGTCATCTCAGCACGCGCCCCTCGCCACCATGCACCACCGTACGGAGAACCTATCCTAACGAGGTTGCCGCCCGGGACACTTGGTGGGTGTGTAACGTCGACAGCCGGCAGGAACTCACCATCTACACTCGTGGAATGGGACCCTGGACTTTCGATCCGGGGGCTGTCCGCCTTTGAGCGAAGGAGTCTGCGGTGATTAACTCATTCCTCGCACAGCATTCATCAGTGGCACCTATTTTCTTGTGGAGTGCAGTCGCCGCTAGCGCTTTCCTCGGATGGCTGCTCCACCGGTTTGGGAAGTCCCGTGCGCTTCTGGTCCTTGCGTGTATTGGTCTGATCGGTGCTCTCGCGCTGACCGTCACCCCGTCGACCAGCCAGCCCACCACCTTTTGCCTAGTCCACTTCTCGGGACCGTTCCAAGGGATTGAACCCCTGGCCAACGTCGCAATGTTGCTTCCACTGACACTGTTCGCAACTCTTGGATGGCGACGCCCGCTGCCGGTGCTCATCGCAGTCTCAGGCCTGTCCGCCCTTATCGAGATTATTCAGGCGCTCACGCCGAGCCTTGGCCGCACCTGCGACACGAACGACTGGTTCATGAATACCCTAGGCGCCACTATCGGCACGCTACTGGCGGCTGGAATTGGCGCCTTGGAGACCCACCGCAGGCGCCGCGCAAGCGAACAGCCTTGATCCAAAAGAGACTGTGTAATGTCCTCTTTCCGCCCGCCGAGCTCACGTCCTCTAGGGTGGTGGTAGTGACACGGGGTGCTGACCGCCAATGGTGCAGCTGAGAATCCACACCCGTTGAACCTGATCTAGTTCGAACTAGCGAAGGGATGTCGCGGATGGCTATTCGCTATACATCATCTGACTGTGCCGTGCTCCTTGACGCGTTGAGGGTCCAGCGACCGCTCGTGCAGTGTATTACCAACGCTGTCGTCACAAATTTCACAGCGAATGTCCTGCTGGCCGTCGGTGCGGCCCCCGCAATGGTGGATATCCCCTCGGAAGCGGGACAGTTCACGTCCGTGGCTTCCGGACTCCTGATTAATCTGGGGACTCCCCGGGAGGAACAGCGGGCCGCGATGGTTGAGGCCGTTTCTGCGGCCAGCGATGCGGGGATTCCATGGGTCTTGGATCCCGTGGCCATTGGGTCTCTGACGGTCCGCACCGGGCTGGCGCGTCAACTTGTTGAGCGTCGACCGAGCATCATCCGCGGCAATGCGTCGGAAATTCTGGCTTTGGCCGGAGCTGGAGCCGGAGGCCGAGGGGTGGATTCGCTGGAGGGCCCCTTGGCAGCCAGGGAGGCTGCAAAACATCTCGCGGCCGCGTTTTCCTCAGCGGTGGCGGTGTCAGGTGAAGTGGATCTGATCACGGGCCCCGACGGCGAGGCCGTCACCGTGGCGAACGGACACCCGTTGCTGACCCAGGTGACAGGTGGTGGGTGCGCCCTCGGTGCAGTCATGGCCGCCTTCGCTTCCCTGACCGATGATCCTCTGCTTGCGGCCATGGCGGCAACAGCCGTCTACACCGTTGCCGCCGAGCAGGCGGCCAGGCGAGCGCACGGCCCGGGGAGTTTTGCAGTCGAGTTCCTGGACCAACTATCAGGCGTCGCTCCCGACGACGTCATCAAGCCATTAAACCTCCGCCACGCGGACACGCCGGACGGCATCCGGTGAACCAGCCGAATATCAGAACAGATTTTAGACAGCACCTCCCGCTTTACCTGGTAACCGATACCAGCCAGTGCGTTCCGCGAACGGTAACCGCTGTTGCTGCCGCAGCAGTGGCGGGGGGAGCAACGGTGGTTCAGGTGCGCGACAAGGAGGCGTCATCCCGGGATTTGCTGCACCTGCTGATGGCGGTCGCGGACTCTGTAGGAGACGTGGTCCCGGTGCTGGTCGATGACCGGGTGGACATCTTTCTTGCGGCGCGGGCGGCAGGGGCACAGGTGGCCGGAGTGCATGTCGGCCAGTCCGACCTGCCCGCGGAGCTGGTTCGCACCCTCGTAGGGCCGGAAGCCATTGTTGGATTGAGTGCAGCAACTGGACCGGAGATCCAGACGGCGCATCGCCTGCCTGAAGGAACGGTGGACTATTTGGGAATTGGGGTCATTCACGCCACTGCCACGAAGGCGGATCACCCCCCACCGATCGGCGTCAACGGTTTCAGAGCCCTTGTTAGGTCAAGCACCCTACCCTGCGTCGCGATTGGCGGCATCAGCTGTGCTGACGCGCGTCCACTGCGGGATGCAGGAGCTGCCGGAATGGCCGTCGTGTCCGCGGTCTGCGCCGCCATCGATCCACAGGCAGCGGCCGAAGACCTTGGGGCGGAGTGGCGCCGGTGAAAAATCACGATTTACGCAGTGTTCCGCGGGTCCTCAGCATTGCCGGGACAGATCCGACCGGAGGGGCCGGGATTCAGGCAGACCTGAAAAGTATCGCCGCCCTGGGCGGATATGGGATGGCCGTTGTCACCTCCCTCGTGGCGCAGAACACCCGTGGTGTCCGCTCCGTACACACGCCCCCGGCAGAGTTTCTGGCCGAACAACTTGAAGCGGTCAGTGATGACGTGGCGATCGATGCGGTGAAAATCGGCATGCTTGGGGATACCGCCTCTATTGCCGTCGTTCGCGCGTGGCTTGACCGGGTGCGGCCGCCGGTGGTGGTTCTGGACCCGATTATGATCGCCACCAGCGGGGACAGGCTCATTGCCGTCGACGCCGAGGCCGCACTGCGGGAGCTGGTAGGCCAGGCGGATCTGGTCACCCCTAATCTTCCCGAGCTGGCGGGCCTCCTGGATGAACCTGTCGCCGCGGATTGGCTCGCAGCTATTGAACAGGGCCGGAACTTGTCCCGGGCTTGCGGGACCGTTGTGCTCGTCAAGGGAGGTCACCTGGCAGGGGTAACCAGTCCCGACGCCCTCGTGCATGCTACCGGCGTCCTAGGTGCTATGGGAGGAGACGTTGTCGAGTTCTCTTCCGCGCGGGTATCCACAAGGAACACTCACGGAACTGGATGTTCGCTGTCCTCCGCCGTCGCCACCGTCATGGCTCGCACCGGTGAGTGGTCCGTTGCTGTTACCCAGGCCAAGGACTGGCTGCAGGACGCACTTATCCACGCCGACGAATTAGACGTTGGGCAGGGCAACGGGCCGATTAACCACTTCCATCGGTTATGGACCGCAACGGGAACAACAACGCGCTGAAGGCGGTAACCACCATCAGCAGAGTTGGCGTGTCCTGTTGGTTTCGGGTCCGATGAATCCGCCGACGGCCACCAGAATCCCGGCGAAAGCGAGCAGCACCGCGATGGCTTCGTGCCGTCCCATCATGTCCTGCAACGGGGGGAGGTAGTACGGGTAGAGGGCGGGAAGGACGATGGAAAGGCTGTACCCGACGCCATACCCGCTGGACCGCACCGCCGCCGGGAAGCGTTCAACGAGGTAGGCGCCCACGGGCCCGTATCCGGAAACCGTCACTATCTGCAGGGCCACCACCAGCACCACCAAGCCGCCGATGCTGGTGGTGGAAAACACGCCGAGGAACGTTATCGGGGCCAGAACCGCTCCAAGCAGACCGAACCCGATGAAGAAGAAGCGCCGCCCGGTGTAGGTCGACGCGTGACCGCAGGCCGCCATGAACACAGCGGACGCCGCGGTGGCACACATCATTGTGAAAGAAATGGCTTTCGCACCCAGGAGCCCATCCAATGCCAGTTCGCTGGTCAGCGTGGGGATCGCCATATAGGTGAAAAGCCACAAGCCACTCATCAACAAAAAGACCTGCCACAGCTCGCGGCGGTGCTCACCAACCAGAATGTCCTTCAGTGGGTTTACCCGCTTGGGCGAACGCTTCCAGACGGGAGAATCCGCAACACGCTTCCGGTAGAAGACCAGCATGCCGAATGCCAGCAAGGATCCGAGCAGGAACGGGATCCGCCAACCCCAAACGTTGTACGCGTCCTCGTCCAGCACGGTGAGAAGGCCGAACACCAGGGCCGCAATGCTGGCATTGGCCCACGGCGACATCCACATGATGAGTCCGCTGATCAGGCCGCGTCGTCTTGGTTCCGACCATTCCATCGCGAGCGGAATCGCCGATGTGTACTCGCCGCCCAGGAAGATCCCTCCGACGAATCGTAGGGCAACAATAGCCACCAGTGTCCCGCCGCCAAGAACGGTATGACCGGGAACCAGGGCGATGAGCAGGGTCGTCACCACGATGCCTAACAGCGCCACCTGGGTCGTGGCGGTTCGGCCGATCCGATCCGCTATCGGACCGAAAATTGCGCCCCCCAACGGTCTTCCAAGGAGGGTCGCAATGAAAATCAGTCCTGCGTTGCCTGCCAGATTTTCCGGACCGAACAGGTGGGCGGCCGCGGGTGCCAGGGCGATGACGGGTAGGAAAATGTCGAACTGGTCGACGTAGTTGCCGAAGATCCCACCGCGTACGGCTCGCCGCGCATCGAGCGGCATGGTCTTCCTGGGCGCGTCAAGTGCGCGGATATGAGGCATCGATCTCACTTCCTTCGCCGGCATTACCCGGACAGGTTCAACGGTCGAAGCTGCTTCAGCTTCCTCTCAGCCCGTGGCGCGGGCTCCCGTGTGATGTTTGTTCTGCAAACACTAGAGCACGTTGAACGCTTCTCCGACTTTTTTTCCTTTGAACAGCCCCAGGTGCCTGCGTCATGTCCGACATGGGCGGACGGGATGTTAGTGTCGTGACATCCACACGGGTGCCCTATTGCAAGGGCTGAGATTGGGTTGATGCAGCCCTTGACCGTCGAACCTGTCCGGGTCATGCCGGCGAAGGAAGTAGGAACCTTGAGTGCCGTTAATTCGCAGTCCCTTTCATACGTCCACGATTCTGGGCACAGCATTGCTGTGCCCGTCACCGAAATCGCCCTCGAAAACTCGCCGGGCAACCGTCCCAACGAACCACTCCGCGTCTACCGTACCGCCGGCCCCGGCAGCGACCCGGTGGTGGGCCTGCCGCCACTGAGGCAGCCCTGGATCACCGGCCGGAACGACGTCGAGCAGTACCAGGGGCGCGAACGGAACCTGTTCGACGACGGCAAGTCGGCGATCCGTCGCGGGCGTTCCTCCCGGGAGTGGAAGGGTGTGCAGTCCATCCCACTGCGTTCCCGCGACGGCAGGATTGTTACCCAGATGCACTACGCACGTCGCGGGGTCATCACCGAGGAGATGAGGTTCGTCGCGTTGCGCGAAAACTGCGACGTCGAACTGGTCCGGGCCGAAGTCGCAGCCGGGCGCGCGATCATTCCCAACAACATCAACCACCCCGAATCGGAGCCGATGATCATCGGCAAGGCCTTTCTCGTCAAGATCAACGCCAATATCGGCAACTCGGCGGTTACCAGCTCGATCGCCGAGGAAGTCAGCAAGATGCAGTGGGCCACCCAGTGGGGCGCGGACACCGTCATGGACCTTTCCACAGGAGATGACATCCACACCACCCGTGAGTGGCTCATCCGTAACTCCCCGGTGCCCATTGGCACCGTACCCATCTACCAGGCATTGGAAAAGGTAAACGGGGAGGCTAGCGACCTCACCTGGGAAATCTTCCGTGACACTGTTATTGAGCAGTGCGAGCAGGGCGTCGACTATATGACCATCCACGCCGGGGTACTGCTCCGCTACGTTCCGCTCACCGCAGAGCGCGTCACGGGCATCGTCTCCCGCGGCGGGTCGATCATGGCCGGGTGGTGCCTGGCCCACCATCAGGAAAACTTCCTGTACACGCGCTTTGACGAATTATGCGAAATTTTCGCCCGATACGACGTCGCCTTCTCACTCGGAGATGGCCTGCGGCCCGGCTCCATCGCCGACGCTAACGATGCCGCGCAGTTCGCCGAACTGGACACCCTCGCCGAACTCACGAAGCGGGCCCGGGCCTACGACGTCCAGGTCATGGTGGAGGGACCCGGCCACATCCCCTTCCACCTGGTTCGGGAGAACGTGGAAAGGCAGCAGGAATTGTGCGACGGTGCGCCGTTCTACACCCTTGGCCCCCTGGTCACCGATATCGCGCCAGGCTACGACCACATCACGTCAGCAATAGGAGCGACCGAAATAGCCCGGTATGGCACCGCAATGCTCTGTTACGTGACGCCGAAGGAACACCTTGGCCTGCCCAATCGGGACGACGTCAAGACCGGAGTGATCACCTATAAGATCGCCGCACATGCCGCCGATCTGGCGAAAGGACACCCGGGCGCCGGGGATCGGGACGACGCCATCTCGAAGGCACGCTTCGAGTTCCGGTGGCGAGACCAGTTCGCGCTTTCGTTGGACCCCGAGACTGCTGAGCAGTTCCACGACGAAACACTTCCCGCCGAACCGGCGAAGACTGCCCACTTCTGCTCGATGTGCGGACCGAAGTTCTGTTCCATGCGGATCTCCCAGGACATCAGGGACCAGTTTGGAGGCGCCTTGGCGCAGGAAGCTATTGCCGGGATGGCTGGTAAGTCCGCCGAATTTCGCGCCGCCGGGGGCAAGGTCTATCTTCCCGCGCCGGTCCTCCCCCGAAACTAGGAGTCAGCGGGCGGGCCAAGGAGCGCAGTGGAGACGGCGGGTCGGTTCAACTCCGGATTAAGCCGAAAAGTCGGATGAGAGCACTTGACCCCCACCTTGGTCGCGCACGATGAAACCGACAGCTTCATCACGCAGCACGGCGGCGTTAAGGTTGCAGCGGACCTCCCCGTCGGTGCCTACGAAGGCCCCGGCGGGGTATTCCGCCCCGTCCTCTCCAAGCACCACAACCTCGTAGCGCCCGCCTGGCTGGAGTCCCGTTGCAGTGAGCTGGACTTCCACCCCCCACGTATGGTCGATCAGGTCTGCCGTTGCTTCGATGTCTGCTGTCTCGACGATTTGGACAGCCTCAAGGGGCACCCTGGGTTGCGGATCCGCCGCGGCAAGGTTCAATCCGATCACGACGGCGGCCGTAGCGGCTGCGGCACCCAACGCCGAGACCAGCGCGGTGCGGGCGGTCCCGTTCATGCCTGACCGGTGTTCCTCCCCTTTGATCAGGTCCTCGATCTGCTGTCCCAGTCCGAGGGGAGGCATCACCGGATCGGGAACAGGGCCCCGTACCAGGGCTAGCGCTGAAACGGCCGCCGCCAGCTCCTCAAGCTCGGCGCGGCAGGTGGGACACCCGGTCAGGTGGACCCTCATGTCGTATTCCTCGGCCGGTGAGAGGTGGCCGAGGGCGTACGCGCCCAGGGATTCGCGCAGTCCGCGATGATCGGGGTGGTCCGTCACGGGGTCATCTCCAATTCTTCCATCACAATTCGTAGGGCTTTGAGCCCGTAAAACACCCGGCTACGCAAGGTGCTGACGGGGATCCCCAGCTCGGCTGCTACCTCGGCGTACGGGCGGTCGGCCAGGTAGGTTTCGGTAAGGGCATGCCGGTGTTCCTGGCCCAGCCGTCTCAGTGCTTCCTCTACGATCCATCCCCGCAATAGACGATCGCTGGGGTCGGGTACCACCGGTCCAGTGTGCTCGGTGAACGTCAGATCCACGACGTTACTCTGCCACGGACGCGCGGCCGCGGCGCGTGAGTGATCAATGACCACGTTGCGGGCGATCGAGAACAGCCACACCCGCAGCGATGACAGTGACGGATCATAACGGTCCCTCGCCCGCCAGGCGCGGAGGAAGGTTTCCTGGACCACGTCCTGGGCAACGCCGTCGTCGCCCAAGGACCTGAGCGCGAACCGGTACAGCTCGGCACCATGGGCGACGTAGGCATCATGCACACCTTCCTCGCGTGACAGCGAGGGCGTTCGGTTAGCCGCTCGAATCAGGTTTCTCATCTTCAGCAGTTGCGCTTCACGTCGCCCGGACAGGTGATCCATCGAAAACAACTGCCCTTCGGACTGTCGATCTTCGTCGGTTGTGCACGAGACTCCCCTTTTGATTCCTACCTGGCTAGCGCGTTGTCAATAGGATGTACGGAGGCGGTGGAGTCCGCGTTGAACCTCGATGGGAAAAACTCGTCAGCAAGTTCTTCAACGGCTGCCTACCCGCCGACGTATCTACAGGTGTACCCACGCCGTTGGGACCGGCCGTACCGGCCGACAACCGTAGGAGACCCTCATGCGCATCAGCAACCGTACCGGAGCAATTGCGACTATCACCGTCGCTGCCCTGAGCCTGGGCACCCCACTCGCCTTCGCCAATTACGACGGCGGCTGGGGAGATTACGATCGTGGAGGCGTCAAGGCCGCCTCCTACATCAACCCGGACATCGGCGCAGCGACGGAGAACGCCGACGTCAACCGGGACTCGTCCTGCTTTTCCCCCGACCAGCGCGATGACCAGCGCCTGAGCGATCCCGGCACCGCCAACCGTAACGTCCACAACGATGCCTGCTTCCTCGATAACCGGGGCAATAAGGTCAGCGGCCCGGCGTCCTATCAAAGCTTCGGTGCCGGGTTCATCAGTGCTTGCCCGGACCCCGACGGCGCTGGACCCGAGTTCGCCATCCTTCGCGACACCAACGGTGACGGTCGAAACGACCTCTGCTTCCAATCCGCTTATCAGACACGGGGAACCGCGGGGGACTTCGAGTTCCACGCCCGGTTGAACAACACCACGACCACCGGCAGCCAGTACGTCGTATGGTGCGCCGACGCCGATAGGAACGGCTGCCGTGACGAGGACGTCAAGGACGACATCAGGATTGACTGGAACAACGGGCAGCCCACCGGCGACCGTTACAGCTGGAGCCGCTAACCGAGTGACGTGGCTGCGGAGGCGAGGGCCTCTGCAGCCACATCATCGGCTGCGACCCACCGCGCCAGCGGTGACCGCCGGAACACTCTGCCGAACTCCCCGCCAGTCGTTGCGCGCCCGCGCAATGCTGTGGGTAACGTGGCTTTCAGGACGTTGCCCACTGTTTCCTTCGAGGTCACCCGGGGTTGATCTCAGATTCGCTCTAGCTCCATAGCGTTGCTCTCATCAGGCAGTTGTGATGGGAGAAGCGGACCACATGGCATCAGAAGTAATTGTGCGGCGGCGAAAGCGGCAGCGCATGGAGCGCCTGTGGCTACCGGCAATCTATTTGGCCCCCACCCTGGTGTTGCTGTGGGCCTTTGACATCTATCCGATTCTTCTATCCGCGTGGATGAGCCTATGGCGCTGGGGCATCCAGCCCGAGCAATTCATCGGTCTGGACAACTACATCAGGATTGCCGAGCAGATCGGTGACCGCCCGGGAGGTGCCCCCGGGGAAGTTGGCCAGAGCCTTGTGGTCACCGGCTTTTACGTCCTGGGGACCGTACCTGCGACCATCGTGATCGCCTTCGTGATAGCTAATCTGCTCAATTCGAAGGTTCGGTTCCTGGCGGCGCTGCGTACCGCCTACTTTGTCCCGTATATCACGTCCACAGTCGCGGCGGGGTTGGCGTTTGTCTGGCTGCTCAATCCCCAGGTAGGAGTCCTCAATTCGGTCATGGAATGGCTGGGACTGCCCCCGCAACAGTGGCTTCTGGACCCCGACCCTCTAGTACCCAAACTGCTCGGTGCAGCGGGTATTGGCTGGCCCGACGGCGTTCCCGGGTTCCTGGCGGGTCCCAGCGTTGCCTTGGTGTGCGTCATGGCGTTCAGCGTGTGGAACACGCTCGGTTTCGCCGTCGTCATCATCCTGGCCGGCTTGATTACGATCGATCCTCAGGTGAAAGAGGCCGCGAGGATGGATGGGGTGAACTCCTGGCAGATGGCCACCCGCATCACCATGCCGCTGGTTTCACCAACCCTGTTCCTGCTCCTGGTGGTGTCCACCATCCGGTCTTTCCAGAGTTTCAATGAGGTATACGTTCTCACGAGCGGCGGTGGCTACGGGGCAGGTGCAGGCTCGCCACTGGATTCAACCCTGACGCTACCGGTGCTCATCTTCCGCCACCTCTACGAGCGTCCCAGCTCGGTGGGATTCGCCGCGGCGCTGTCGATGCTCCTGTTCCTCCTTCTGTTGATCGTCACCCTGGTGCAATTTCGGTTCGCTGAGCGCCGGGTGCATTACGACTGAGTCCCCTTCGGAATTCCAGACCTCACCACCATCAGACTGAGAAGGCGGAACTGTCCGTGGCACTGCACACCATCGAAAGTACGACTGACGTCCCTACCAGCACCCCACATCCGGCCGCTCCTCCCAACCAGCCCAACCGGACCTACGCGATCCAGCGCTGGCGCCGGATCGCCGGAAGGGTTGTCCTGTACACCGCATTGATCGCCGGGGCGGCCGTCATGATGTTCCCCTTCGCCTGGATGATCACAAGTTCCCTGAAGACCTTCCAGGAGGTCAACTTGTCGCCGCCGACGATGCTGCCATCGGATCCGCAATGGTCCAACTACGCCGAGGCTTGGGGTGGGCCGCCGTCCGGGTTCGGGCGCTATTTCCTCAACAGCCTGATAGTGGCAGTGCTCGGCACCGTCTTGCAGCTCGTCACGGGGATCACGGCCGCCTATGCCTTCGCCCGGATGAAGTTCCGGTTCAACAATCTCCTCTTCCTGGTGGTGCTGGCCACCATGATGATCCCCTTCGAAGCGCGAATTGTGCCCAACTATGTGCTGATCCGCCAGATCCCGCTCGTGGGCGGTAATGATCTCTTCGGGGAAGGCGGATCCGGGCTATACGACACCTATGCCGGGATGATCCTGCCCGGCGTCGCCGGAGCATTCGCAATCTTCCTGCTGCGACAGGCGTTCATGGCGGTGCCGCGCGATTACTGGGACGCCATCCGCATGGACGGGGCATCCCACTGGACCTTTCTGTGGCGAGTACTGGTTCCCATGACCATGCCCGCGGTACTCACCGTGGTGCTGTTCGGGTTCATTGGCAGGTGGAACGAGTTGCTGTGGCCCCTAATTGCCACCCAGAGCGAGTCCATCCGACCGGTCCAGCTCGGACTGATGGCGTTCTCCGGCGACGAAGGCTCCCTCTACCACCTGCTGATGGCTGCCACGACACTGGTCGCCATACCGGGCATCATCTTTTTCCTCTTTGTTCAACGCCGCTTCGTTGAAGGCCTCACTGCCTTCGGCGTCAAGGGCTGAGATTATCCGCCCGTCCACTGACCATCCCACTCATCGCACAACAACCAGCTAACCGCACCGGAGGTGCCCGTCCCATGAGTCTGTCCAAAAGAGCCGCCCTTCCCTCCTTTCTTCTCGCCAGCACACTGGTGATCACATCCTGCGCCGGTGGCGGCGCAGGTGCCTCGGAAAACGCAGCAGCCAGTACGGAAAGTATCGACAGCATCGAGCTTCCGGAGGGGGTGGAAATAGATTTCTGGCACATCCAGGCCACCATCTACGGTGAAGCGATCACCGAAATGGTTCAGGAGTTCAACGAGACGAATGAGTGGGGAATCGTGGTCAACGAGTCCTTCAAGGGCTCCTACCAGGAACTCAACCAGGCCGTCCGCGCATCCCTGGCCGGCGGTGGCGCCCCCGATGTCACAATGGCCTACGAAAATGACACTCTCGAGTACGTGGCAAACGGTGTGATCGAACCCCTGGATCCGTACCTTGAAAGCACACAGTACGGCGTGCCCGACGAGGACATGGATGATCTGGTCGACGGCGTCCTGGCCCGGCAGCGGGTGGACGCTTACAACGGAAGCACACTGTCCTGGCCCCACGGCAACTCCAGCATGGGAATGTATTACAACGCCGACCTTTTCGCCGAGGCGGGCATCGAAGCGCCCCCCGCTGACTGGGAGGAATTCCTGGAACAGGCACGTCAGATGAAGGACAAAACCGGGCTACCCTATTCCGCCATGGGCACCGGCAAGAACGGCGTCTTCTACAACATGCTGCGCTCCAAAGGCATTGACCCGTATGACCCCAAAGCAGCGACCACCCAGTTCACCTCACCCGAATCCATCGAATCCCTGGAGCTGCTTGCCCTCCTTTTCGAAGAGGAACTCGTCTACACTGCGGCGGACACCGAGCAGGAATTCACCAATGAGCGCACCGCTTCCGAACTGGGCACCACAGCCCGGACCTCAACGAAAATCGAGCAGATTCAGGACAAATTTCAGTGGTCCGTGGCCATGACGCCGCAGGAATCGGCCGAACCCATCACTCAGCTCTTCGGTGGGAATCACGTGATCCTCTCCTCCGATGATCCTGAGCAGGAACTTGCCTCGTGGCTCTTCATGCGGTGGTTTGCCGATACAGAAGCCCAGTCCATCTATGCGGCCCGCACCGGCTATTCACCGGCCGTGGAAAGCGCCCTCGACACCGACATTCTGAGTACCAACTATAAGGAAAACCCGCAGAAGGCTGAAGCTTTCGACAACGTGTTCGTCAACGCCCAGATCATGCCGCCCACCGCTGCCGGCAACGCCATCGACGACATGGTCACCGGGGTTGTCGAAGAAGTGGTGCTGGGTCGGCTGACCCCGCAGGAAGCGGCGGAGCGGATGGATAGTGAGGCAACCAGTCTCCTCGAAACCGCACCCCAGAACTGAGGTCTCCACCATGCCTGAACGTTCCGCGAATCTTCTACCGGCCCGGGTTGGGGCGACGCTTCCCGCACCATTCGAGAACCTCGCCGGGATCAAGGTGGTGCTGTTTGACCTGGACGGCACCCTCCATGATGACCCGCGCATGACGGACCATTACGCTGCGGCGTTGGAGAAGTCGCTACCCAACGGGGATGGCGAGAGCTTCCGGGGAGAAATTGCTGCTGTGCTTCGACGAACCCACCCCGCCCTAGCTCCGGGCTGTTTCGTCGAGCCAACCCGCGGCGTCGTCGTCCACGCCCCCGAGTGGACGGCGACCACTGCCACGGACTGGGCCGGCAACCCGGTGCCCCTTCCCGACGACCTGCACGGTGGCGTGAGCCATGACGGACCGCTGCGCTATCTCGGCGATCAATGGCAAATCATCGGAGCGCTGGCTGCCCGGCGCGGAGCCGACCAGCGTCTGTTGCGTGAAGCGTTCACCGGCGCCCGCCGGTTCATCAACGCTGAGGCAACCTCGCTCCTCCGATCCGAACACCTGGATGATGTTTTGCAGCGGCTCGGAGAGGGACGCCGGCTGCTGCTGGCCACCAACACTCCTGAGGAGCTCGCCGGCCCCTTGGTGCAACGACTGGACCTGCGCGAGCCATTCGAAATGGTGCGGTTTGACGCCCACAAGCCGGCGGGATGCGCGGAACTCATCACCCATGCGAAGGACCATTGGGACACAGACCCAAGAGAGGTGCTGGTCGTGGGGGACAACCTGTGGAATGACCTGTTGCCGCCCGCGGAGCGGGGCTGCCTGACCGTTCACATCGACCCGCTGAATATTGATCCGGGCGCGCGCTGGTCCAGCGCCCGGCACGCTGATTTTTCCTCGTTCGCCACCGCACTTAAGGAGATACCCGATGGCATCTGACCACGAACCGATCCTGACCTTTTTCAATGGCACCACCACCATCGGCGGGGTCCAAGCCGCCATCCAATTGGGCACCTCAACCCTGTTCTTCGACTTCGGGACAACCCCGAATCCCACCGGTTCCTTGTTCTCCCGCACCTCCCCCGCACCTACGGAGGGAAACCTCGTGGCTCAGTTGCGGGCTGGAATGGCCCCATTGGTGGAAGGCCTTTATGACCCGGACCAACTTGCCCCTTTCGGAGGAAGTGTTGCGTCCGCGGTGAAACCGATGCGGACGCCTGGACGACTGTTGGAGAATGCTTCCCTCCTGCAACAGCCCGAGGCGATGGGCATTTTCGTCAGCCACAACCACAATGACCACTGCGCGCTCCTCCCCTTCGTCAACCCGGCGGTTCCCGTGTTGATGAGTTCCGACGGTGCAGCGCTGCACGCGGGCCTGACAGAGGTGGGGGTTCTGCCAGGCACTCCGGCCACGGTCCGCGGTCTGGACGAAGGTGAACACGTGCTCGTCGGTGACCTGGATCTGGAACTCGTGCACGTCGATCATGACGTCCCCGGCGCGGCCGGGTTTGTTCTCCGCGCAGGGGACCGGCGGATTGCCTGGACGGGGGACTGGCGTGGCCACGGGCACGCACCGGAACGCATGGCAGCCTTCGCGAAGCGCGCGTCTGGGGTCGACTTGCTCATCACCGAGGGCACCACCCTCAGACCTGACACCAGCCCGGTCAGGCCACTATCCGAAGCTGAGGTGTCCGAGCGGGTGGACGGAATCCTGGCGTCCACCGACGGGCTGGCGTTCGTTACCCCTTACCCCCGTAACCTGCGCCGCCTGGCCAGTCTGCGTGATGCGGCCATCGCGAACGGGCGCACCCTGGTACTCCGTCCGGAAACTCTCGCAGGCTGGCGCGCCGCGGTGCGTCACGGGCTGAGCAGTCCCCACCCCGACGACGACGGCGCCGCCGTCGCCGTCCTTGCGACAGGTGGCGATGCGGACCGCGTCACCATCGGTGAGACGCAGGTAACCATCGACGACCTTCAACGGAACCGCGGTAGCTTCCTCGTGGAACTGCAGGTACCAGACCGCTGGGTGGCGCTGGCCGCCGGGGCCGGCCGGGGCGATGTGCTGATTCACTCCAATGGGGAGCCGTTGGGCGCCTGGGCCCCGGAATGGACCTCATTGCAGGCCTGGGTGGCAACGCTCGGACTGGACTTTGTTTGGCTCGACTCCGGCGGGCATGCAAGTCCAGATGACCTCGCCTGGCTCGTGGACACCATTCGTCCGGGAGCTGTCGCGGCCGTGCACAGTTCCCACCCGAACCTCTTCCCGCGCACCTCCACACCCCTCATCCTTCCCGCACGCGGCCAGTCCTTCCAGCTATCCCAGCCCGGCCCCTTCGCGCCCGGCGCACGCGGCGCCGATTCAGAAAGGACGATGATTCCATGCGTTTCGTTGTCATGACCCACAACATCTGGGCGGACACCCGATGGCCAGAACGCGAACCCGCGCTCCGGGCGCTGCTGCGCACACGTCGTCCCGACATCTACGCCGTCCAGGAACTTCGTCCAGCCACCCGCGCAGTGATCGATAGTGAACTCCCTCACCACAGTCGGGTCGAGGACGAAGACCGAGGCTGGACCCACGAAAGTTCTATCTGGTGGGACGCCGGGTTGTTCACCGAGGTGGAGCATGGCGCCTTGGACATCGGTATCGGGGTGGACGAGATCCACCGCGACCGGAAGCTCTTCTGGGTTCGGCTCGCCGCCCGGGACGGGACCACTTTCGTTGTCAGTACCGCCCACTTCTGTTTCCCCGGGACGGAACGCGAGCTGACCGAGCACATCAACCCGAGGATCGCCCAGTCCGAAGCCGCAGGGGCTGCAGTCACCCTGCTGGGTGCGCACGGGGATCCCGTACTGTTCATGGGCGATCTCAACGAGTCGTGGCACGTCACCCGGATCCTGCATGCCGCGGGATTACAGGATTCCTACTCTGCTCTTGGAGTAACTCCCGGCCCCACTTGGCCCACGGTTCCCACTTGGCCGAAACCAACCACACCCTGGGTCATTGACTTCCAGTTCCACTATGGAAATATCCGCGCTCTCAGCACTGAGATCGTGGATTTTTTCGAGGGGGATATTGCGCCCTCCGACCATAAACCAGTGGTCACCACTTACGGGTTCGATCTCTGAGCCGGGCCGCGTTCGGTCGGCTAACGCCTGAGCGCCTTCCGGGCGAGCACGTTGCCGAGGAACTGCACCGCCTGGACCAGCAGGATGATTACGATCACCGCAGCCCACGTGACCCACGGGTTGAACTGCCGGTAGCCGTACTGGATAGCAAAGTTGCCCAACCCGCCGCCGCCCACATAACCGGC
Source organism: Arthrobacter glycogeni (assembly GCF_054511155.1). Taxonomy (NCBI): domain Bacteria; kingdom Bacillati; phylum Actinomycetota; class Actinomycetes; order Micrococcales; family Micrococcaceae; genus Arthrobacter; species Arthrobacter glycogeni. The sequence continues at coordinate 45,553 of NZ_JBTNDE010000009.1, forward strand.
GACCGCCGACATGTCGACCAGTGCCACGAAGATGAACGTGTAGCCGAGAATCAGCGGCCCAAGCGCCTCGGGGATGAGGATGGTCAGGATGATGCGGAGGCGTCCGGCTCCGACGGACCGTGCCGCCTCAATAACCCCGGGCTGGACGGTCAGTAGGTTTTGTTCGACGATGCGGCTGATCCCGAACGCAGCGGCCAGGGACAGGGTGAAGATGATTGCACTGTTGCCGATCCCGGTTCCGGTGACCGCCCGGGCCAGGGGCTGCGCGGCGGCGAGGAAGATGATGAAGGGGATGGGCCTGAAGATGTTGACGATGATGTTCAGGGTGCTGAACACGGCGCTGTTACCGAGAATGCTGCCGGCCCGCGTGGTGTAAAGGCCGATGCCGAGCAGGAGCCCGCCGAACCCGCCAAAGAGCAGGCTGAACCCAACAATGTAAAGGGTTTCGTAGGTGGCCTCCCACAGTTCCGGGGTGAGGGTGATGAGCGAATCCATCAGCTGAGCTCCTTCACAGTGATACGTCCGGCCAGCCCGGTGAGCGCCGCGTCAATGGCGCCGTCGGGCCCGGTGAGTGCGAGGGTGAGATGGCCGAACGCCCGGCCCCGAATGTCGTTGATACCGCCGTAGATCAGTTCGAACTCGACGCCGGCAGCGGCCAGTTCGAGGAAGACCGAGGCCTGGGAGGAGTCGCCGTCGCGGAAGGAGAAGGTGACAATCCGGCCGAGATGTCGTTCCTGCAGGACCGCGAGTTCGTCGGGTGAGGGGATCTCCCGCACCACGGTGGCGACGAACCGTTGCGAGGAGGCTTCGCGAGGGGTGGAGAAGACGTCGAACACGTCACCCTGCTCCACGATCCGGCCGCTGTCCATCACCGCCACCTTCGTGGCGAGGGTCTGGATCACGTCCATTTCGTGGGTGATCACCACAATGGTAATGCCCAGTTCCTCGTTGACCCGGCGCAGCAACCGGAGCACTTCGTGGGTGGTTTCGGGATCCAGGGCCGACGTCGCCTCATCGGCGAGCAGGATTTTCGGTGAGGTGGCCAGCGCCCGGGCGATGCCGACCCGCTGTTTCTGGCCCCCGGACAACTGTTCAGGGTAGTTGGAGGCCTTGTCTGCCAGCCCTACGAAGTCGAGGAGTTCAGTGACGCGCGCCCGGATCTCGTCGCGGCTCTTCCCTGCGACGCGCAGGGGGTAGGCGACGTTGTTCCAGACCGTTTTGGCGTTGAACAGGTTGAACTGCTGGAAGATCATCCCGATGTCGAGACGCAGCTTGCGGAGCTGTCTATCCGGGACGTTGGTGACCTGTTGACCGTCGACGATGATGGTTCCGCTGGTGGCCTTTTCGAGGGCGTTGATCAGGCGGACCAGGGTGCTTTTACCCGCACCGGAGTAGCCGATGATCCCGTAGATTTCCCCGGCCTCGATGTCAAGGCTGACATTGTCGATGGCGTGTACCGGGGCGTCGCCGCGGCGGCCCGGCGGGAAGCTTTTGGTGACGCCCTGCAGTGAAATGAGAGGCATGAAGTTCCTTGGTGAAAGACCCTGTGGCCGGCCGGGATCACCGGCCGGCCACAGGAGAGAGAGGGCTAATTAGCCTTGGGCGCGGGTGTCTTCCTCGACGGTGCCGAGGGTCGTCTGCAGCTCCTCGGGGGTGACCTGGAGGAACTCGGCGGTCCCACCCGAGGTCTCCTGAACGGCGTCCTGCACCTCTTGGTTTTCCTGGTAGATACTGACGAGCTTCTGATAGGTCTCGTTGGTTTCCTCGCCGGCGCGGGCTGCGAACACATTCACGTACGCGGCGGCTGCCGGATCGGCCGGATCATCCTGGGCAATGGCATCCTCGAAGTTCAGGCCAGCATCCTGCACGAAGTCGTTGTTGATGATGGCGGCCGCGACGTCGGGCAGCGATGTGGGCGTCAGTGAGGCTTCGAGGGTGGTGACGGTGACCTTGGAGGCCTCCTCGTCGATGTCGTCGATTGTGGAGAAAGCGCTGCCACCGTCGTCGAGCACCACCAGCCCCGCGGACTGGAGCACCAGCAGACCGCGGGCGAGGTTACTCTCGTCGTTGGGGACGGCGACCGTTGAGCCTTCGGGTATTTCCTCCACCGACCCGTACTGGGTGGAGTACAGGCCGAGCGGGTAGATGGCGGTCGAGCCGATCGGGGCGAGTTCTTCACCGCTGGAGACGTTGTAGCGGGCCAGATATACCAGGTGCTGGAACTGGTTCAGGTCCAGTTCGCTTTCGCTCAGCGCGGGGTTGGGTTGCGTGTATTCGGCGAAGTCGATGACCTCAAGGTCGATGCCTTCCTCGGCGGCGGCCTCGGTCAGCAGGCCCCACTCCGGGTCGCTGGCGCCGACGACGCCGAGTTTGATGCTCTCATTGCCGGACTCGGAGCCCTCTGCAGCGCCGCACGCTACGGTGAAGACGAGAAAGGGGACGATGGCGATGGTGAGGAGTTTGCGGGATTTCATAATGGTTTCCTTTGAGTGGAGTCCAGCCGGCCGGGGATATTGGATGGGCGCGGCCGCTGGGTCGGCAGATAAGAAGGTGTGCGAAGTGCTGCGAGAACTGCAACGACATTCGGGTGGAGGTGGCTCAGAGGTTACATGCTGGCTCGCTTCAAGATCGCGGGCGGTAGCCACTACGAGCCCTGAATGAGGGTCGGTACCGGGTACGCCGTACTTGCCGTCCGGGGATTTGTTCCGGTGGCCGAATCTTCACCTGAAGCACCCCACTACGGGAGAGGGTTGCTGTTCAACCGGCCAGGGAGCCGTTGGTTGAACTCTTGATTCTGAGATCACGCTAAAGCAGAAATTTTGTCGGGTCAAAACCTTGGCGTTATGGATCGTCATAAAATGCCTTGTCAAGCCCATTCCGTTCATTGACCGGGTCGCCGAGGTGTGAGATCGGGTGGATCCGCCATCAAAGCGCCTGTGAGTCGTCGGAAGTAACTACCCGGCGGAGGGGGTTGGGGTGTTGAGCTTTCGTTCCAGTTCGGTGACGACCGCATCGAGCCCGAGGGTGAAAGCGCTATCCTGACGCCCGATATCCGCGCGAGCCGCCAATGCCCGGGACAGGGCGGGGTGGTCGTGTTCTGATGGTTCCCAGGGCGGTTCAGGGGAGGCTGCGTCAATCGCGGAGCCAAGAACGAGCAGGTCCACGACGGACAGCGCGTCCAGCAGGAGTCCTTCGCGGAACCCAGCCGTCTCAAGGATCTGAGCCAGAGCTTCATAAATTTCCAACGTTGGCTCGTCGTCAACTGATTCGCCAACGAGAGCTGGAATGACCATGGGGTGAAGTCCCATGGCGTAGCGATAGTTGATCGCCCAGCGGCGCGTCTGTTCTTGCCAGCTCCCACCGCCGCGGGGGAAGTCCCCCCGGTCATGCGCATCCTGACTGATGAGAGCACGAATGCCCTCAAGGATCTCAGTCCTTCCTCCCTTCACATGGTGGTAGAGAGAGGAAGGACTAACACCGAGCCGTTTGGCCAGCAAGGGTATCGAAAACTCCCGGTTCTCATCGAACCGTTCCAAGGCTGCCCGGAAAATTTTTCCGCGAGTGAGGATTCGGGTGCTGGGCCTGGCCATCGACTTCCTTTGTGGTTGGGAGGAGGCTAAAACACTATGACACTGCGTGCCCGCTCCCCACGACGCATCGCATCGAATGCTTCGTTGACGTCGTCAAGACCGATACGGTTTGAGATCAGCTCGTCCACTGGGAGCTTTCCGGCCAGGTACAGTTCGGCCAGCCGGGGGAAGTCACGCCCGGGGACAGTCGACCCATAATTGGATCCGACGATCCGGAGCCCGCCTTCAGCCAAGGCCAGCCCATCGAAATTAATAGTTTCGTGGGCCGGGGGCAGACCAACCAGGACGGCAGTGCCCCCTCGCACGAGCAGCCCGGGCAGCGATTCAATTGTTTCTTTCCGGCCAATCGCCTCGAACGCATAGTCCGCTCCCCCACCGGTGATCTCACGGATCACTTGCTCGGTACCCGAACCCGCGATCACCGTATGAGTGGCCCCGAACCGTTTCGCTATCGCAAGTTTCTCCTCACTCAGATCGACAGCGATAATTGGGGACGCTCCCACCAGGTTCAGCCCCATAATGATGGACAGGCCCACCCCACCGGTCCCGACGACGACGGCGGACTGACCGGGCGCCACCCGCGCGTCGTTGACTACTGCTCCAACGCCAGTGGATACGGAACATCCCAGAAGTGAAGCAACATCAAAGGGCACCTCCGCCGGGATTTTCACCGCCGCCGATTCGGGAACGACCGCATATTCGCTCATCGACCCGACCGCCAGATAGGGAAACACTCGGGCACCGTTCTCCGACAGTGGCGTGCTCCCGTCGGGCAGCACACATTCCTCCGAGCGACTACCAGTGCACACAAAGGCCCTCCCGGAAAGGCAGGCGGTACAGCGCCGGCACGGGTAAAACCAGCTGAGCACCACATGATCCCCAACAGCTACGTCCTCGACGCCCCCGCCAATAGCCTCGACGACACCCGCGCCTTCATGGCCCATCACGGTGGGAGACGGCATCTCCCATTCACCGTCGAGAACGTGCCTGTCGGAGCCGCAGACGCCCGACGCGCCGAGTCGAACCAGCACCGTTCCCGGTCCGGGCGCGGCCACGTCAATCCGGATGATCTCCAGAGCGGATCCACTGCCGCGGTGCACCGCGGCACGCGAGCTGATGCTCATGAGTGCGACTCCACATCGGTTGGTTCTGCCAGGTCATAGCCACCAATTCCTCGCCGCTGGTAAAGCGCGACCGCCAGAATCCAATACACGATTCCTCCGACGACGGCGGCGGGCAGCGAAGCGGAAATGACGTTGAACGCGGGTTGGGTTTCGAGGGTGACGGGGTTATAGATCCATAGGTAGAACACAGCGCCTGCAATCACGGCTGCCATGCCAGCCCAGTTAACCCCGCCGGGCAGGTGATAAGCACTCTTGGCTCCGGGGGCATAGAGCTCGGCCAAGTCGATGTGCTGCTTCCGCAGGATGAAGTAGTCAACAATGATTGCCCCGCACATTGAAGCGAGAAATGCACCACTCAGCGTGACGAATAAGACGAATCGTTCGTACATAAACTGGGGGAAAAACGCCAGCAACGCAGGCAATACGAAAAACCCGGCACACAGCCATTTCCAATGCAGACCGGTGAGTAACTGACCGCTGGACTGCCTTAGGGCAAGCACTGTGGAGTAGACAATCGAGGACATGCTGGTGATGTTGGCGAAGCAGATGAACAACAGGATAAACGCACCCAAGAGCGGACCGCCGAAGGGGATCATCCACACCGTGGGATCCGAGTCACCCAGGGTCAGGGCCGCTCCCATGCCGACAATCTGCGCCAGCAGGGTGGCGATGAGCAGTCCACCGTAGGCAGGCCAGATGGCGGCCTTCGGCGACGTGGTCATCCGAGCGAGCGAGCCCATCACCGGGTACCACGAAACGCCGACAGCAACATTGAACTCAACCGCGATCATGAAGTTCAGCTGGGGATCATCGAATGGCGCGAGCGGTGCTGCTTCCAGCAGTGCTGTCCAGGAAGTGTTAAGGACCAGAAAGACCATCAGCAACGCGGTGACGATCAAAAGCCCAGGTGCAATGAACTTGTTCAGACGGCCGATCGTGATGGGGCCGCGGGAGAGGACATACCAGGCAACGCCGAGCGCCACCAAGGCCCCCAAAGTGACCATCAGGCCATACTCATCGAATTCCATCCCGCTAGCAACACCTGCTACCTGGGTTGTGGCACGACCCACCATGATGCCCAGCAGTGACGACCACCCCATCTCGGTGATCAGCACAACTGTAAAGACCAGCACCCCAACCCCCGCTACTCCGAAGACCGGCCGAAGAATGGTGTACTGCTCTACTCCGTACCGTTGGCTGGCTACGGTGCTGGCGAGGACCATAAAACATAGCCCGATCGCATTTCCGATGATCATCGCAGCTACACCCTGCTGGAAGCCCACGAACGAGGCGGTTGCGCCACCCACCAGGAACGCCCATGTCGCGATAGCGAGCGCCACGTTCACCCAGCTGAAGTCCAGTGCGGTCCATACTCGCTCGGATTTCAGCAGGGGGAGGGAACCGAAAGTATTGGCGTTCGTTACTTCTTCCGCAGCGGTGCTTTTAGACCCGGTCACAGGACCATCACCAGCACTCCGAGCAGGCTTATCAGGACGGTGGTGCCCACATACACGGCCAGGTCGTTACGGCTGAGTGCGCGTCGCGCCGGGTCAGCGGCCTCGACGGTGCGAATCACCTCTATACGGCGCTGCAGTTCCTGTTGCACCTGGGCGGAATCTCTGACCACGTCTGCCTCCTCTTCAAATAATCGAATATCTTTCGGTTTCCTGGTTCATGAGAGCCCTAAAGCTGGGCGGTGTCAATAGACTTAATCAAATCTATCCAAATGTGAAGGAGATACCGTGGCTCGGATCGGCGTCTGGCAAGCTACCGGAAAGGTAGCCGAGATTGAGGAGAATCTGGCGCGGTTGGATCAGATGGCAGCTGACGCGGCTCGCCAGGGGGTGGACGTCGTCGTCACTCCTGAGCTGTTCGTCACCGGCTATGCGCCGGCACGAATGTGCGCTTCTGACGGCAAGGCCGTGCGCGAGCAGATAAGCGACATTGCCCGGCTTCGTCAGATCGCAATCGTCGGGTCCAGCGTTGATGACGAGGATGGGCAGCGTTATATCAGCGCCTCGTTTTTCGACGACGAAGGTTCCGAGCGGACCCGGTATCGCAAATCTCATCTGTTCGGACCCGAGGAAAAGTCAGTTTTCCACCCTGGTGTCCAACCCCCGCGGGTGTTCGACTATGCAGGCCTGCGATTGGCGCTGGGAATTTGCTACGACGTCGAATTTCCGGAGTTTGTCAGAGCCGCAGCACAGGGCGGCGCCGACGCGCTTCTCGTTCCCACGGCGGTGCCGTTCACGGGTGATGTCGACGGCTTACCAGGAGACCGGACATATAACGCGGAACGCATTTCCACCCTCATGGTGCCGTCCCGCGCGCTGGAAAACGGCATCTACGTGGCGTATGCCAATCACACGCCGCCGCACTTCACCGGTCTGAGCTGCATCGCCGGTCCGCACGGGAATTTGTTGGCAGAGGCTCGCCATGCTGAGGTGCTGATCATGGCGGACGTCGACGCCGAGGAGGTGCGGCGTGCCCGCCGCATCAACACGTACCTCGATGATGTGAAGGACGCTTACCCCACCTCTGGCGCTCCCTCAGGCACTTTGACGCAAGACCCCACCGCCGAGGGGTGAAATCTGGCGGATCCGGGCGCTTGAATCCGCCGAGTCGCCCGATCTGACTTCTCAACGGAAGGTGGGAGGGGGCTGGGAGGTAGGGGGTTGGGGGTTAGCCCTTCGCCTTCGCGGCGGCCTTCGCTGCCCGCTTTGTCTCCCGTACCTTTGTCAGGGATTCCGGATCCACAATGTCGGCGACGGATCGGTAGCTGCCCTTCTCGCCGTAGGCTCCGGCAGTCGTTCGCCAGCCGTCGCCGTCGTACCCGTACTGCTTGCCAAGCAGCGCGAGGAAGATCCTGGCTTTCTGTTCCCCGAACCCAGGCAGCGCCTTCAGTCGCTTGAACACTTCCGCGCCGTTGGGGTCGTCCCGGGTCCAGATCTGGGAGGCGTCGCCGTCCCAGTCTTCGAGCAGTGTGGCACAAAGGGTCTGGATGCGCGCCGCCATGCTCCCCGGATAGCGGTGGACGGCGGGCGGCGTCCGGCACAGCTCCGCGAAGGCATCCGGATCGTGACCGGCAATCGTAGCAGCGTCGAACGCACCGAGCCTGTCCCTGATCTTCGCGGGACCGATGAACGCAGTTTCCATGGCCGCTTGCTGGTCCAGCAGCATCCCGATCAGCAGGGCGAGCGGCTCCTCGGAGAGTAGCCGGTCGGCGTCGGGGTCGTCGGTGATGTTCAGGTGCGCAGTCATGAACCCCAGTTTAACGCGCGAACCCCCGGCAGGAGTAGCTCCTGCCGGGGGTTCGCCACTGCCAAACGCTAGTTCAGCGTTGAGGTGTCGATGACGAAACGGTAGCGGACGTCCGAAGCCAGGACGCGCTCGTAGGCCTCGTTGATCTTGTCAGCGGAGATGACCTCCACCTCGGCACCCAGGTGGTGTTCGGCGCAGAAATCCAGCATTTCCTGGGTTTCGCGGATGCCACCGATCAGGGACCCGGCGAACGACCGGCGCCCACCGATCAGCGCGAAAGCGTTGACGGGGAGCGGTTCGGCTGGCGCACCAACGTTGACCAGCGCACCGTCCAGGTCCAACAGGCCGAGGTAGTCGCTGATGGGAAGCGACGCACTGACCGTGTTGATGATCAGGTTAAAGGAACCGGCAAGGTCTTTGAAGGTGTTCTCATCGCTGGTGGCGTAGTAATGCTTGGCGCCCAGACGGAGCCCGTCTTCCTGCTTCTTCAGGGACTGCGAAAGGACGGTGACCTCGGCGCCCATCGCGGCGGCCAGCTTCACGGCCATGTGGCCGAGTCCGCCGAGTCCGACGACGGCGACTTTCTTGCCCGGTCCGGCGCCCCAGTGCTTCAGGGGTGAGAACGTGGTGATGCCGGCGCACAGCAGGGGCGCGGCGACGTCGAGCTCAATACCTTCGGGGATGCGGATCACAAAAGCTTCGGTCACCACAATGTGGGTGGAATAACCGCCCTGGGTGATCGTGCCGTCGCGGTCCTTGGCGCCGTAGGTGCCGGTGTTGCCCTCGAGGCAGTACTGCTCCTCGCCGGCCTCGCAGTTCTTGCACTCGCCGCAGGAGTTCACCATGCAGCCGACACCCACGCGGTCACCCACGGAGTGCTTGGTGACGTTGGAGCCGACTTCGGTGACGATGCCGGCGATTTCATGGCCCGGTGCCAGCGGGTAGGACTGGGGTCCCCAGTCGCCGCGGACGGTGTGAATGTCAGAGTGGCAAATTCCAGCGAACTTGATGTCAATCAGCACGTCATCAGGGCCGACGTCGCGGCGCTCGATGGTGGTTTTGACGAGGTCCCCGGACGCAGATGGGGCTGCGTAGGCGTTTACGGTCGTAGGCATAGATGACTCCTGCAGATTAGGGTGCTGGAAAATTTACTTCCCCTGTCTCAACGCCAGCGAACGACGACGTATTCCTCACCAGTAGCGAAAAGTTGTCAGGGCAACCGGGATGGTTGCCGGAGCGTGGCTTCGCCGGCACGATCCGGTTCCAGGGGAACCGGGCTGATCAATACCGCCGGACCACGGTGCAACACCCCATCCGACAACGGCTGACAGCGCACTCCGCCACGGCCGCGCATTGCCGCGTGGGCTCCGGGGGCGAGCATGCGATCCATCCAGACGCACGGATGTGCGGGGCGTCCGGCCTTCAACCGTACGACGTCGCCGCGGGACTCCAGCTCGAACTCCAGACCTAGCAGCGGATGCAGCTGGGCGCCCCGCAGGATAACGTTCCGCCGGGTCAGCAGCGGGTCGAAGGGTGCCGCGGCCAGGTCCGCAGCGATGTCTTCGAGCGCCTCCACAGCCATCAGCGTCACGGCGGCGTCCATGTGGGCGGCCTTGCCAAAGAACCTGTCCCCCACAATCCCTTTGCCGGCCACCAGGTCCACCCGGTCGGCGTCACTCGTGGGCACGTCAGCGGCGCCGTCGCGGGCACGACCGAAATACGCGTGCGCAGGCGATACGAGCAGGTGCAGCACTTCGACGTCGTACCTGTAGTTCTCAGTCACGGTCCAAGGCTACCGGGGGCAGAACCGACGAATCAGTCGTCCGAGCGTGAACCCGGCCCGGCGAACTGCTTCGGCAGCTTCAGACCGCGTTCGGCCATAATCGCCCGGAGTCGGTCCGGGCGGTCGGTAATCAGCCCGTCAATGTCGAGGTCCATCAGGTAGCGCATGGTGTTTGGGTCATCCACCGTCCACGGGATGACCTTCAGCCCCGCGTCGTGGGCGTCTGCAACCATTTGTGCTGTCACGTATGGCGTATACCCCTCATCCCCTACGGCTCCTCCCTGTGGGTTGCCGTGCACCGGTGAGATGGCTTCGACGCCCAGCTCGGAAGCGAGCGCTACGAGATCGCCGTCGTAATCGTCGGCGTCCAGACCGCCTAGCCAAGGGGACGCTCCCGGCTGACCCACCTGCAGGAAGTCGCCGTTGGTCAAGGCCACGCGGGGGAGGCGGGGGTTGAGCTCTTCAACCACCCTGAGCGCGCCCCAATCGAAGCTCTGGACGCTGACCTGCCGACCCATCTTGTGCTCGTCAATTTCCTGCAGCACTGCGGACACGAACTCATCCCGCGGAGCAGTCTGCTCCGGTGCACCCGCCTCAACCTTGGTCTCAATGTTGAGCATCACCGACTTCGCACGGAACTGCTTCACGAGAGCGAAAACATCGGCCAGTTCGACGATCGGTCCCGGCGACAGTTGCTGATCCGGGAATTGTGGCAGCGGCGCATAACCACACTCAACGGTCTGCACCTGGGCGAGCGTCAAGTTGGTGATGTACTTCCCCACATACGGAAATTCCGGGTCATCCGGTGACGCTGGGGCGGTGTCGCGGCACTTGGTCGCGCTGATCTGCCGGTCGTGGGTCACGACGACGGCGCCGTCGTCAGTCACCTGTGTGTCCAGTTCCAGTGTCGTCACGCCGAGCTTCAACGCGTTGGCGAAGGATTCCAGCGTGCTCTCGGTGTAAAGGCCGGTACCTCCGCGGTGCGCCTGGAGGTCGAAGCGATCCTTCAGACCTCCGGCCTGCACCGGCGGGGCACTCAGGCCCACTGCCGAGAGCGCGAGAGCCGTAGTGATCAGGATGGCGGGTAGTCGCATCTGCATTGAAAGGTCCTTCGGGTTTGGGACTGGTTCCCCCACGCTAGGGTCCGCAGATGGCCCCCGCACGATCTGCGGACAAACGACTGATGAACGCCTGCCAGTCATAGTTGTTTTGAACTAGTCAAAACAACTGGTACAGTTGTGTCATGGCCACCGGCACTGACTCGCAGACCCACCCCGATGCTCTAAAGAGGATCATCAGGGGCTCGGGTTTGAAAGTGACAGTGCCTCGGGTTGCCGTGCTGGAAGTTCTCCGGCACGCTCCCCACTCAAGTGCCGAACAGGTCTTCGCCGAGGTGCGCAAGACCTTGAGCGGAACGTCCGCTCAGGCGGTCTACGGCATCCTCGCATCCTTCACGGGCGCCGGACTGGTCCGACGATTCGATCCACCGAACTCCCCGGCGCTGTTCGAATGCAGAGTCGGAGACAATCATCACCACCTGTCGTGTGTTGGGTGCGGGTTGGTTAAGGACGTTGACTGCGTCATCGGCGGGGCACCCTGTCTCACCCCTTCCGATGATTCGGGCTTCACTATTTACTCGGCGGAAGTCACCTTCAACGGACTATGCCGCAGCTGCCAAACCAACGGCTCTCCCGCTACCGGTTAAGCCACCGCTCTCACTTACGGCCCACGATCGCATCACTCCGCGATTGCCGCTGGCCACCACCACTTCAACGCTGAACTGCTCGGCTCTTCCGCCGCGCCCAAAAATAGGAGATTTACCATGTCATTATTGAACCGGACCGCACCCGCCCGCTCGACCACCACCGCCCATGAGGCGTCAGCACCGGTCGCCCGGCCACTCCCCCTCCTCGGAGGGCGTTACGTCACTACCCGCAACCCCGGGACGCTGGCCGAGGGAACCTACGTCACGACGCGCGACGGCGGCTCGCTCCAGACCCGCGGCACCTACGTGACCTCCTCAAACCGGTCCATCAGCGGACAATCAGAGGGTCGTTACACCGACCGCAGCTAGGGCCTAAGGAATACATCAGCCCACTGAGCTCTTGCATGAAGTATGACAACTATTGCAATCATCGGAGCAGGATCAGGACTCGGAGCCGCCGTCGCGCGGAAGTTTGGCGCGGAAGGGTACGCAGTCGGACTCATCTCGCGCAATCAGGGCCGCCTCGACGCGCTGGCTGACGACCTCGCCAAAGAGGGAGTGCACGCGAAGGGATTCACCGCCGACGTGCGGGACCCCGCCTCCATTGCGAAGGCCCTGGAACAGGTGACCGAGACCCTCGGGCCCATCGAGGTTCTGCAGTACAGCCCGCTGCCACAAAAAGACTTCATGCGGCCGGTACTGGAAACCACCCCGGCAGACCTGGTCGGCCCCATCGAATTCTCCATCTACGGCCCCGTCGCGGCCGTTCACCAGGTGGTGCCCGGCATGCGGTTCCTCGGCGAAAACCGAGGCACCATCCTGTTCGTCAATGGCGGCTCGGCGGTCAAGCCCGGTCGCGGTGTCACCGGAACCTCGGTGGCGTTCGCCGGCCAGGCCGCCTACGCCCAACTCCTCAACGAGGTTCTCGGCGAGGAAGGCATCCAGGTCTCCCAGCTGATCATCGGCGGGCGAATCGTCGCCGGCGACCCGGAGAAGGACCCCGACGTCCTCGCCGGAATCCTCTGGGATCTTCACACCAAGCGCGACCGGTTCCGCCATCAGGTTAGCGAAGACTAAAGCTCCACGGCTGTCGGCGGGCGGGAAAGGCACCCGTGATCCAGATCGAGCACCGAATCGTCTATGCCGCTGACGATGGGAACCTCGTCATCATCGCCGCCCGGCACCACTATCGAACCAGAGGCCTCAGATCGGATGACAGGATAGGGCTGACAGCACTCATCAGCGGAGGGACGCCACGTCGTGGAAGAGCAGGTCGGCCAGCAGGCCCGGCAACAGGTACTCGCGGCCCTCGCCGCCCAGTCGGACCGGATGGACGACGACGACGCCTTCCTCCGCCGGTTCGATCGCCATTTCCCGAACCTGTGCCAGCTCTTTTATTCCCTCTACGGACCGCAAAGCGACTGGCTGGACCAGCTCACCGCCTTGGTACTGGAGGCGACCCGTTCCTGGCAGGCACGCCCCGCGGAGCTGAAGGCCGTTGACGACGCGAAGGAGCAGGACAGCGGCTGGTTCCTGTCGAATTCCATGCTCGGCGGGGTCTGCTACGTGGATCGCTACGCGAACAACCTGGATGGTGTCCGCGCCCAGATCCCCTACTTCAAGGAACTGGACCTCACCTACCTGCACCTAATGCCATTATTCCTTGCCCCCGAACCGCATTCCGACGGCGGCTACGCGGTCTCCAGCTATCGCGAAGTGAACCCCGCACTCGGCTCGATGGAACAGCTCCGGGCCCTCGCCGCAGACCTGCGGGTCAACGGGATTTCCCTGGTGGTGGACTTCATCTTCAACCACACCTCGAACGAACACGAATGGGCGCGCAAAGCGGCAGCCGCCGACCCCACCTACAGCGACTACTACTGGATTTTCCCCGACCGCTCCATGCCGGACGCCTTTGAACAGCACGTCCGGGAGATCTTTCCCGATGACCATCCCGGCTCGTTCGTCCGCATCCCGGATGGGCGCTGGGTGTGGGCTACCTTCCACAGCTTCCAGTGGGATCTGAACTACTCCAACCCAGCCGTGTTCAGGGCCATGGCCGGCGAGATGCTGTTCCTCGCCAATCAGGGCATCGACATCCTGCGGATGGACGCCGTCGCCTTCATCTGGAAACAGCTCGGCACCACCAGCGAAAACCTCCCAGAGGCGCACGCGCTCCTGCAGGCGTTCAACGCGGTCTGCAGAATGGCTGCCCCGTCGCTGCTGTTCAAGTCCGAGGCCATCGTCCACCCCGATGAGGTGGCGCGTTACATCGACCCGGCCGAGTGTCAGCTCTCCTATAACCCGCTACAGATGGCGCTGATCTGGGAGTCCCTTGCCACCCGGGACGTATCGCTCCTCGCCCAGGCGCTGCAGCGCCGGCACGCCATCCCGGACGGCACCACCTGGGTGAACTATGTGCGAAGCCACGACGACATCGGGTGGACCTTCGCCGACGACGACGCCGCGGAACTGGGCATCAACGGGTTCGACCACCGCAGGTTCCTGAACTCCTTCTACGTCAACCGCTTTCCCGGCAGCTTCGCCCGCGGCGTCCCGTTCCAGGACAACCCCCGAACCGGCGACTGCAGAATTTCGGGCACGACGGCGTCGTTGTGCGGGTTGCAGGGCGGTGAGGCCGCCGCCGTCGACCGTATCCTACTGGCGCACTCGATCACCTTCAGCACTGGCGGGATCCCCTTGCTGTACCTGGGCGACGAGGTGGGCCAGCTCAACGACTATCAGTACGCGTTGGAGGCTGGTCATGCGGCGGACAGCCGGTGGGTGCACCGCCCGCGTTATCCGGCAGCACGGTACGCCCGCCGCCACGATCCCTCGACGCCGGAGGGCGCTGTCTACTCGGGCCTGCGGCGGATGATCACGGTCCGGGCGGCCAGCCCGGAGCTGGCCGGGACCCGGCTGGTCGACTTCGCCACCGGCAATCGCAGTGTGCTGGGGTACCAGCGGCCCGGCGAGCATTTGACGGTTCTGGTGCTGGCGAATTTCAGCGACGACCCGCAGACGGTGACCTCAACCACGCTGAGCGGGTTCGTGCCCGACGTCGTCGATCTCCTGACCGACACTGCGCTGCGGCTCGACGGCGGAATCACCCTCGGGCCGCGCGGATATCTCTGGTTGAGGGTCCAGGCCCGGTAGGGCGGGCACGCCGCTCGTTAAGCCCACGAACGTTACTCAGGGAATGAGCTTCTCCGCGCGGTAGCGTTCGAACAGGCCTGTGAAGGCGTCGAGGGTGCGGCGGTACCCGGTGAACCCGGCTACGCGGCTCTTGCTCATATCAGCGACCACCTCAAGGTTGCGGCCCAGATCCCCGTCAGTGTGCCACCAGGACGCCACCCGATCCAGGCGTGGTTCCGCTAGGGCGTTTGCTGCAACGAGATGCTCCCACTGCGACTCGGCGCCGGCCATCTGAACCTCGAGCGGGCAGGGCTCGTCCTTGAATCCTTCGGCCTGCACCCCGAAGTAGGCGGCGAGTTGCTGCCACATCCAGCGCCACCGGAACACGTCTCCGTTGACCACGTTGAATGCCTCGTCAGCGCCGCCGGGTGAGGTTGCGGCCCACACCATGTGATCGGCGAGGAGACCGGCGTCGGTCATGTCGGTCAGGGAGTTCCACTGGGTGATGGATCCGGGGAAGATGAACGGCCGGCCGGATTCCTTGCACAGGGCGGCGTAGACGGCGAGGGTCAGGCCCATGTTCATGGCATTTCCCACGGCATGGCCGATCACCGTGTGCGCACGGTGCACCGACCAGGTGAACCCCTGCGTTGCGGCCGCCGCCCACAGTTCGTCTTCCTGGGCGTAGTAGAAGTTGTTGACCGGCAGTCGGGGTTCCTCTTCATGGAACGGGGTGTCCGGCATGTCACCCTCACCGTAGGCTTCGAACGGCCCGAGGTAGTGCTTCAGCCCGGTCATCAGCGCGACGTGCACCACCGGCTTGTTGTCCAACGCCTCAAGCAGGTTCCGCAGCATGGCGGCGTTCACCCTAATGTTCGCTTCCTCGGTGTCCTGGCGGGCCCAGGCCGTGAAGAACACATGAGTCGGGGTTTCGGCGGCAAGCGCCGTCGTCAATGACTGGGGCGAGGACAGGTCGGCGGGAACGTAGCGCACGTTGGCTCTGGGCGTTCCTGCGTTGCGTGACATGGCGAGCACCTGCCATCCCTCACCGGCGAGCTTCTCCACCAGGGCTGACCCCGCGATACCTGAGGCGCCCACCACCAATGCGGTGCCACCGCCGGGGTTCCCCGCCTGGGGTGTCAATTTGTTGTGATTCATTGAGCGTTCTCCTTGCAGTGGAAACACGGATGGCCCGGGGCCACCGTCGTGAAGATGGTGAACTGTCCTACCTACGGCAAGCCACCTGGTCAACCAATAATTCCGTGGGCTAAATCATGGACCGGGTCTTATGGCACTGCCGGTGCGGAGTGTCGCGGCCGATGATTGAACAACTGACGAATGATGAAAGACGATGATGACTGTAGATACGGCAACGCCGCCCCGCCCGGTGACGGTTTTCTTGCTCGATGACCACGAACTGGTTCGACGCGGCCTTCGCGACCTCCTGGAGGGCGAGGGATTCGCGGTGACCGGCGAGACCGGTTCAGCGGTTGAGGCCGTCCGCCGCATTCCTGCACTTGCCCCGGATGTGACCATTCTGGATGCCCGGCTTGCTGACGGGAACGGCATTGAGGTGTGCCGCGACGTGCGGTCAGTGGATCCGTCGCTGCAATGCGTGATCCTTACCAGTTACGACGACGACGACGCCATGCGGGGTGCCGTTCTGGCCGGCGCGGCTGGCTACATTCTCAAGGAAATTGTCGGTTCGGACCTGCTCGAGAAGGTGCGCCGCGCAGCGAGAGGCGAGTCGCTTTTCGACGAAGAGGTCAAGGCGAAGGTCATCGCTGGCTTCACAGCCGTCCAGCCAGAGGATTCCCGATTGGCGGGTCTGACGGTACAGGAGAAGAAAGTCCTCGCTCTCATCGGGGCAGGGATGACCAACCGGGAAATCGGCGCCGAACTGTTTCTGGCCGAGAAGACGATCAAGAACTACGTGTCGTCGGTGCTGGCGAAGCTGGGGTTCCAGCGCCGCACGCAAGCGGCTGTCTATATCTCCCGACCGGCGAGCCCGCAGCGCTGACGCCAGCCCGGTCGCCGTCGTCGTCGTCGCAGCCATCCTCCACGACCCCTCGCGCACGGCCCCGAGAGCCCGTTTCGGTGGTCAATCTGGACCTCGGTGCCCGACATTTCCGCCCGGATTGTCGACATTGACCCCCTGAGTCCAGATTGCTCACCGCCATGAGACGACGGGTGGTAGCGAGGGGAGTCCGGAGAGGTGCAGGGGCGACGGGAGCAAAGTGAATCTGGGGAGGTGCAGAGACAATGGGCTCAGGTGAGCGGCAGCGACACGTCGATCGCGGTGCCCTGGCCGGGTGAGGATTCGATCGTGACCTGTCCCCCGAGATCCTCCGCACGCTGCTGCATGTTCCGCAGGCCGCTGAGACGCCCGTTCTGCTCAAACCCTCGTCCGTTGTCCGCGATCCGCAGGTTGACACATTGTTTGCCGGCGGACAAGGACACCATGATGGTGGTGGCATATGAATGCTGCAATGCGTTGGAGAGCGCCTCCCGAACGATGGCTTCCACTTGGGCGGCGGTTGCTTCCCGAACGGCTGTGTCGAGCGGTCCAGAAAAATGGACGACTGGTTCAACCTCGGAGCCGTCGAGGACTTGACGGACCAACGCGAGAATCCGCGAACTGAGCGCTGCTTCACTGCGCGTTGCCGACTGGAGCGAGTAGATCGTATCCCGCAGTTCCTTGATCGTCGCATCGAGCTCAGTAGTCACCGAGGCTATGCGTGCAAGCGGCTCCTCGCCCACTACGTGCTTGCGGAGACTCTGGATACTCAGTCCAGCCGCGAACATCCGCTGGATCACGAGGTCATGCAGGTCACGCGCAATCCTGTCGCGGTCTCCGAAAACGGCGTCCTGTTCGCGCTGAATCTGCATCTGGGTCAGTTCCAAGGCCGTCGAGATTTGGGAGGCGAACGCTGCTGCCATGCGCTGGTCCACCGGCGAAAACGGCGGGTCGTCACGGGTCCGGGCCATGACCAGAAACCGGGCGTGAGTGCCCCTGTCTGTAATTCGCGTATAGATGGCGGCTTCGAAGACTTCGGCCTCCCGACTAGGCAGCACGTCGTGTAGTTCATGCCCATTCAGCACTGAAACGTCACCGAACTGAAGCATCATCGTCCGCAGGACAGCACCATCGCCCACCAGCCGCCCTCGAAGGTCATCGCCGTGCAATCCGAGCGCCACCTCGCAGTAGAGAGACTCGTCAGATTCCAACCGGGTCAGGATGAGCACCAGGGCCGATCCGGAAGCTGCCTTTGCGTGTTCCGCAACGAGTTCGACGTCGCTAAGGGTTCGATCGGGTGAGGTGTTCAACAGGGCACGGACGGCGTCCTGGCCGCACTCGAGCCACCGGGACCGGCGCGTCTCTGCTTCAAAGAGCCGCATATTTTCGATCGCGACCCCTGCGGCGGCCGCGAGAGCCACCGTCAGATCTTCGTCGGACTGACTGAAGTCGCCGCCGCCGTTCTTCTCGGTGAGGTAGAGGTTGCCAAACACTGTGTCACGCACTCTGATCGGCACGCCGAGAAACGATGTCATTTTCGGGTGCCCCGGGGGGAAACCAGACGCTGCCGGATGGTCTCGCAAGTCTTCGAGGCGAAGCGGCTTCGGCTCGCTAATGAGCGAACCAAGAACTCCATGACCCACGGGCAGCGCACCGATCCTGGCGATCTGGTCCTGGTCCAAGCCCACGGTGATGAAGTGGCTGAGGGCGCCGTCGGGACCGATAACGCCAAGAGCCGCGAACTTCGCGTCGACCAAACGACATGCGGCCGCCACCACTCGCTCCAGGACGGTCTGCAGGCCCTGGTTTTCAGCGATTGCCGCGAAGCCGGCGAGGAGGTGGTCCACACCGCCGTGGACGGTTGAGTTATGGAGAGGTCGGTCGCCGGGATCGGTCACCTGGGTGGTTGGTGCGGGACTCATTGTGCGACTCCAGTGAGTTGAACCCTGACCTTCAATTCCTGATGGTGCCGAATGTGAAGGCGCCTACACGCGCTAAGCCCTGCGGATTAGGTCTTCTGGCCCTAGTGGAACGGGACGTCCGACCATAGTGTCGGGCTATGGACTCCGAGACTACACCCACATCCGTTTTACCCGCCCACGCCTGTTGGGAGTTGCTGCGGGGTGCCGCCTATGGACGTCTGGCCCTGTGCATCGATGGGCAGCCGGAGATCTTCCCGATCAATGCGCAGGTCGATCATGGCACGCTGGTCTTCCGCACCTCTGAAGGATCCAAGCAGCGGGAAGCGGAGGGGGCACTGGTGGCGTACGAGGCCGACGGCGTCCTGGCCGACGGCTTTCGGGCCTGGAGCGTAGTGATCAAAGGACAAGCGTCGACCATCCAACGCACGGCTGAACTGATGTCAACCATTCACCTTCCGCTCCATCCGTGGGAGCCTGGGCGCAAGGACCGCTTCATGCGGATCGTGCCAGCAAGCATCACCGGCCGCAGCTTCGACATCATGCCTGCGCCTCCGGGACAGGAGATCCCGGCGGCGAGCGACGAGTAACCACCAGGGTGGGGCACCGTGGATTCAGCAGGAGGGTGTGGGTCACCGAGCCCAGCAGAATCCCGGGCCGCGCGCCACGCCCGTGCCTACCGATCACCAGCAGATCGGCGCCTGCTGCGTGAAACATCAGAGACTGCACTGGGGTCCGCTGGTCGTCGATCTCACGCACGATGGTCAGTTGCGGATACTGTTCCTTGACGTCTGCGAGCGCCGACGACCTCGAGTGCCCGGCTGGGTCGCCGGGCGTATCCGGGGCCTTCGCTGAAGTAACCACCGTCAGCAGTAGCCCAGATCGGCTGGCTTCGGCCGCGGCCACCCGCAGCGCGGCGTCGGATTCCAGCGAGCCGTCCACGCCAACCACCACCGTTCCGGTCCTGACGACGTCGGGAGCACCGTCGTCGTGCACCGCGCCGATGCTGGATTGGCGCGGAATCACCGCCACGGGTGCAGCGCTCCCCAGCGCCGCCTGCTGACCGACCGACCCAAGGTATTGACCGGTGTGTCCGTCCACGCGATCGGCCCCGACCACAATGAGCGAAGCGTCCTCAGAAAGGCTCACCAGCGCGTCCACAATGTCCCCGCAGTGAACGTTGGCTGTCACGTGCGCGTCAGGATACTCGGCGCACACCAGGCGGGATTCGTCGTCGAGTGTCTGCCGGGCCGCGGCAATCAGGCTCCCATAGGGGGTGCCCCCCGCCTCCACAGGTAGGACCAGGGATTGGTCGGGGATCGCGTGCAACACTGTGACGTGTTGTCCGGTGAGCAGACTACGCTGCACCGCCCAGCGCAGGAGTGGCGGCCCGGTGGCCCGGTCACGGAACGCGACAATAATGGGCCGCTCCGGTGCGAATAATGAGGACAGCGTCTCGATCACGTGGGGTTACCTTCGGTAGGCGCGTAATCCGGGACGATGACCGCGCGGCCGCGAAGAGTGCCGGCCGGAGTCGTTGATACGCGGCGGGTGCGTCGGATAGGGGAAATTCTTCGACTTCGACGTGAATCTTCCCCGCCCGCGCCAGCTCCACTACCTCCATCAGCTCAGACCTGGATCCGCAATACGGTGCGCGGGCCGCGGCATCCCACGGCGTGGAGAAGAATCCGACGTCAACCGTGCCGCTGCCGACGCCCACAATGGCAATCTCACCACCCGTACCGACCACCCGGGAGGCAAAGCCGGTGGTGATCGGCGCCCCCACAAAGTCGAACACCACAGCGGCGCCCTTCCCCCCGGTCAGAGAACGGATCTGCGCTTCGGCGTCCTCGCCGGGCGGCAGGGCGTAGTCGGCGCCGACGTCGATCGCCAGGGCAAGTTTCGGCTCTGACGTGTCGATGGCGACGATCGTTGCCGCACTCAAGGCCCGAAGAATCTGGACACCGACATGCCCCAGTCCGCCGACGCCGATGAGGACCGCCGTCGACCCGGGGACCAGTTTCGGCAAGCTTTGCTTGATGGCGTGGTAGGGGGTCAGCCCGGCGTCGGTGAGGGACACGCTGGCCGCCGGGTCGAGATCCCCGAGGGGTACGAGGTGGCGTGGGTCGTCGATCAGCAGGAACTCCGCCATCGCTCCCGGTGCACCAAGCCCCGGGGGCTGGATCTCCTGCTCAGCCGCGACCTCGCAGTAGTTCTCCTTGCCTTGGGCGCAGGTGTAGCAGCGGCCGCACCCCCACGGTCCGTACACGAGCATGGCGTCGCCCACCTGAAGGCCAGTGACACCGGCTCCCCAGGATTCGACGGTCCCGGCCCCCTCGTGTCCCAAGGTCAGGGGCAGGCCATAGCTGTACTGGCCCTCCGGCAGATCCATGATGAATTGGTCCGAATGGCATACCCCGGCGGCAGTCACACGCAGCAAGACCTCGCCCGGTCCCGGGACGGGAGTAGGAACATCGACCAGCTCGGGGGCCGCGCCAACCGTGCGGTACTGCAACGCCCTCACAGGCGTTCCTCCGGCAGTTCCCCTGTTGACCCCTCAACCACGAGCACCGGGCATTTGGCGTGTGCCACGCACGCGCCACTCACCGACCCCATCAGCAAGCCCCTGAATGTCCCGTGCCCTCGACGTCCCAGCACCAACATCACAGCGCCTTCCGCCGCTTTGACCAAACCTTTCGACGGGTGGGAAAAGAGCACCACCTTCTCCAATCCCTCGGGAGGATCCTCGCCGAAGGCCGTCTGCACCGCGGCATCAAGCTTCTTCTGGGTGATTTCCTCGAAGTTGTCACTCCCGAGGGGCACGTACCCTGCGTACTCCGGTGGATAGTCCCAGGTACTGACAGCCTGAATCACGGCGCCGAAGGGCGGCGTCAGTTTCCTGGCGAACCGCAATGCAGCAACAGATTGTTCGGAGCCGTCAACCCCCACGACGATGCGTGGCGTAGTGGGTGCTTCCATGATGTGCCTTCCCAGCGTCTGCGCCGCATGGTCGCAGCGGCTACCCTAGTCTCGCCCGCCAAGTTGGGCGAGCGTTAGGGTCTTTGTGCCCTTTCCGTGTCACTACCTTCGATAGTCTCCCGATTCCCTTCGTTCACCATCCGCTGTTGAGACACTCATCGCTTTCAGCTCACGAAGGATTTCGAGTTGTTCACGACTGATGGTGATGAGTAGCTCGATCTCTTCCTTTGACTTGAGATTGGTATCGAAATCGTGCTGAGCCATTGCAGCGGAAATCGCATCCTGTCTTTTAGCCGCAATCAAAAGAATCGCGCCCTGGAGTCCCGCCAGCATGGAAAGCAGGAGATTCAGGAGGATGTAGGGGTACGGGTCCCAGGCGTCGGCCATTAGTGCCCAGGTGTTGATTGCAGCCCAGACGAGCATGAAACCGATGAAGCTTCCAACAAAGGGCCAGCTACCCATTCCGTTCCGCAGGATATCGGCGGCTTGCTGGCCTGCAGTGAGCGAGGCCTTATGTCGATCGTGCCAGGTTCCCTCCTGATCGGTCATGCTCTGGACCCTGCTGTCGGCCCGTCGGGGTTGAGGCGTCGCCGATGGGAGCGAAACAGAAGTTCGATCGCTCCGGCTCCAACAACAGCGGCCAGCACAGTCGCCACCAGGTGGTCGCCGTCGGGCATTGTGAAGTCGAAGAAGTCCTTGAGCAGCGGTACCGAGATCACCAGACCGAGAGCGGCGTACATCACTCCGACGATCAGCACCCGTAAACGGTTGAGAGGACGCGAGAGAACAACCAGCACCCATAGCGCTATCAAGGCCAGAACCAGCGCCGAAGCTGTCCGCGTTTCAGCGGGCGTGCCAGATCCTGTGATGAGCGAGTAGGCGTTGATGGTAAGTACGGCGAGAGCGATGGTGAACCCAGCGGGTACGGCGAAGGATAGTGAGCGTTTCAGGAATCCGGTCCGGTAACGGCGGGTGTTCGGCATGAGTGCCAGGAAAAACGCCGGAATCCCGATGGTAATGCCGTCTGTGGCGGATAGCTGGCGGGGCAGAAACGGAAAGTCCCAGAGGAGAGCCCCGAAGGTTATCGAAAGAATTACCGCGTAGGAAGTCTTGGCGAGGAAAAGCATTGAGACCCGCTCAATATTGGCGATTACCCGGCGGCCTTCGGCGACGACGCCGGGGAGCCTATCGAATCGCCCGTCCAGTAAGATCAGCCGCGAAACGGCCTTGGTCGCGGCTGCGGCCGAGTCCATGGCGATGCCGATATCGGCCTCCTTGAGCGCCAGCGCGTCGTTAACTCCGTCCCCGGTCATGGCCACGACGTGTCCGCTTCGTCGCAGCGCCCGAACCATGTCCTTTTTCTGGGCGGGAGTCACCCGACCGAACACGGAATGCCGTTCCATCACTGCAGCCAGCTCGTCGGGATCGTCGGGGAGTTGACGGGCGTCGAAGCCGCCATCCGTGGATACACCAACCTCGCGGGCAACCGCCGCGACGGTTCGGGGGTCGTCCCCGGAGATGATCCGCAATTCGACCCCTTCATCCTTGAAATAGGAAAGGGTTTGCGCGGCGTCCGGACGGACCTGCTCACGAAAAGTGAGGACGACGGCCGGGGCGGGTTCGGGCGGAAGCACAGCTTCGCCGTCCAGGCTAACAACGGCCGTCTGGCGCACGTGGGCCAGAACAAGGGTACGAAGACCTGATGTGGCAAGACCGGCCACCAGTTCCAGCGCGCGTTCGGCCTGGGGATTCCCCCCGCCGAGGACAACCTCAGGGGCTCCCAACAGCCACGTCCCTGCCTCGGGGGTGCGGTCGGGGAAACTCACCGCGCTCCACTTCGTGGCGGAGGAAAACGGCACGGAGGAAAACGGTCGAATCGGGTCATCATGCGGGAAGGCTTCAGCCAGGCATCTGGCGGTGGTGTTGGCGTTCGGGTCTGCCCCAAACCACCCGAGCGCTTGCTTCCACCCTGCCCGCGGCTCGGCGTCGATCTCGTGGGCGGCATCGAAAACAATCTTGCCAACGGTGAGGGTGCCGGTCTTGTCCAGGCACAGCACATCAACCCGGGCAAGCCCTTCTACCGCTGCCAGCTCCTGGATGAGCACCTTTTGCCGGGCCAGGCGAACCGCACCCACAGCGAAAGCGACACTTGTCATGAGGACTAGCCCCAAGGGAATCATGGCGATTACGCTGGCGACGGCGCCGACCGCCCCTAGTCGCCAGCTTCCGGTGGCTACGGCCAGCTGCCAGCCGCCCTGGCTCTGCATCTGTCCGTTGATGACAATGGCCATGATGGGTAACAGTGCCAGGGTGATCCACCGGAGGAGCTGGTTGAGGCCCTGGCGGATCTCAGAGTGCACCAAGGAAAAACGCTTGGCTTCGGCAGTGAGGCGGCTCGAGAAGGATTGGGCACCCACCCTGGTAACTCGTGCCCAGCCTTCACCGCCGACGACGCTTGAACCGGAAAGCACTTCGGCGCCGACATCCTTTTCCACCGGTTCCGATTCCCCAGTCAAAAGCGATTCATCGATTTCCAGTCCGCTGGCGTCAAGAATCATTGCATCTGCGGCAACCTGGTCCCCGGCGCGAAGGACCAGGACGTCGTCCTGCACAACCATCGAGAAGTCGATGTCCTGAACGACGCCGTCCCGAAGCACCCGGGAGCGTGGAGCGTTGAGAAGTGCAAGGTGATCAAGAGACTTCTTGGCCTTATATTCCTGGATCACTCCGATCAGTGCGTTACCGACGGCTGCGAAACCGAAGAGAGCGTCCCGCCATTGACCGAGCAAAAGGAGCAGTACGAAACTCCCGGCGACAATCGCGTTGAACAGGGTCAGGACGTTGGCCCTGAAAATGTCCCACAGGCTTCGGCTGGATTGGTCGGGCGCCTCATTGGTCAGCCCAGCGTCGACCCGGACGGCGACGTCGGCGGCGGTGAGGCCCGGACCCACCGATTCCAGCGCCACAGGGACAAAGGCCCTGGCCAATTCTCTGGTCCCATTCTCAGGCAGAGACATCACTCGAAACAGGCGGCCAGGAGGACACGCGGTATCCCGGAGCGACCGGGAGGTGTGGACGTCATGCAAAAGCCTTCCAAACGTGGCGTGCAGGATTGCGGCAACCACCTCAGTGTGATGCGGAAGCCAACCCGGCGGAAGGGACTTTGGACCCCAATCGACGGACGTCAGGATCGCGGACCGGAACACATCTAGTGTTGAGGCATGAGGATCAATGCCTTCTCCGACGTGTGCCTGCGGGTGTTGATGATCCTTGCGTCAGCACCGCACGATGGGCTCCAGACCTCGCGAGTCATCGCCGCGGAGATCGACATCCCCTACAACCACGTGAGCAAGGCTGTGATCCGGCTGCGGGATCTGGGTCTGGTGGACGTCGTCCGCGGGCGTTCCGGCGGCCTGCGGATCAGTGAGGAAGGCAGACGGGCAACGGTCGGGGCACTGCTGCGGAGCCTCGACACCCGCAACGATGTTGCTGATTGCCGGACTCCCAAAGGTGACTGCCCGCTCCTTGCCGGCTGCGGCCTGCGGGTGACTCTTGCTCGTGCCCGGGATGCTTTTTATGCGGAACTGGATGGCGTGGTTATCGCTGACCTGGCAGGTCCGGGCCGCATCGGACCGGCATTCGTCGCCCTGCAGGATCTGACGACGCGGTCGCATCCGACCGCCTGAATCTCTGCAGAACATAGCCCGGAAAAAAACTGGCATTTGCCATGCTACTTTTGAAAGCAGTAGCCCTCAATGCAAGGAGCCGGAATGCTTTCGCACCAGTCACACCCCATCATCGAAGCCACACTGCCGCTGGTAGGCGAGAAGATGCCCGGTATTGCAACAAACTTTTACGCGCGCCTGTTCGCCGCCCATCCAGAGCTCTTTGATGGTCTGTTCAGCCGGTCAAACCAGAAGAACGGGACCCAACAGCAGGCCCTCGCCGGAAGCATTGCGGGCTTTGCCGCGCATTTGGTGAAGAATCCAGACAGTGCACCGGAAATCCTGCTTGCCCGTATTGCTCACAAACATGTCTCGCTGGGGATCGTGCCTGAACAGTACGACGTCGTCTACAAGCACCTCTTCGATGCCATTGCCGAAGAGCTCAGCGAGGTCATTACCGAGGAAATCGCTGCTGCGTGGACCGAGGTTTATTGGCTGATGGCCCACGCTTTGATCAAGATAGAAAACGGCTTGTACGCGGGTGCTGCGAGCGACAAGCCGTGGACGCCTTGGATTGTCCAAAGCAAGGAACCAGCAGGAAGCGACGCCGTCACGTTCACCCTCGTACCCGCTGACGACACCCCCATCACAGCTTCCCGACCCGGCCAATACATCGGGGTCAAGGTGATGATGCCCGACGGAATTCACCAGGTGCGCCAGTATTCAGTGGGTGCCGAGAACGAGCCGAATGTGAGAGTGTTCACCACCCGGCTCGATGCCGACGGTGAAGTGACACCCGTGCTCCATCACAGCGTCCAGGTTGGGGACCAACTGATGCTCTCGAACCCATGTGGCGACATTGTTCTGGGCGACGGCGAGCACCCCCTGGTCCTTGCCTCCGCTGGCATCGGCTGCACACCCATCGCATCGATTCTGCGATCCCTGGCCCAGAAGGACTCGCGCCGTGAGGTCCTGGTCCTGCACGCCGAAAGCAGCCTGGACAGGTGGGCTCTGCGGGAACAGATGAGCAGCGACGCGGCGAGCCTGGAAACCGCCGAGCTGGAGTTGTGGCTGGAACAACCGGCCGGGGATCACCATACCGGCCTGATGTCACTGGATGCCGTGACCATTCCACCCGACGCCTCCGTTTACCTCTGCGGCCCCCTGCCGTTTATGCGGTCCATCAGATCTCAGGCATTGCAATCCGGGGTGCCTGCGGAGCGAATCCACTATGAGGTCTTCGGCTCCGATCTGTGGCTCGCTAACGCCTGACGCCGGTACCACCGCCCTGCAGTCGTCGCATCCCGGGGCTTCACGAGCGCCTGCAGAATGCGGGACCAAAGCCCCTGTGACGCAGCAGGCGGTGGCCGCATGCTGGGTCAGTGGCTAATAAGTATATTGTCGTCGGAGTGGACGGGTCGCCGTCATCAATCCTCGCGTTGCAGTGGGCCCAACGGCTGCGCCCCGCCGTCGGCGCCAGCATCCGGGCCGTCGCGGCGTGGCAGATCCCCTTTTCCTACTACGAATTCCCTCCATCCGGCTGGGACCCAGAACAAGTCGCGGAAACAATCCTGGCGGGGGCTCTCGAGAAAGCCTTCCACAACGATCCACCCCGCGACGCCACGACCATAACCCGTCAGGGACCGCCAGCCCGGGTGCTGCTCGAAGAAAGCAAAACAGCGCAAATGCTGGTGGTCGGCAGCCGGGGACACGGCGGGTTTGCCGGCTTGCTATTAGGTTCGGTGAGCTCCGTCGTCGCCGAGCACGCGTCCTGCCCGGTACTCATCGCGCACGGCGCTGAATTACTGCCTTCAAACGAAAGCAACAACGAATGAAGCACAGCATTGTCGTTGGATATGACGGGTCGGATCAGTCACGCCTGGCACTTGAGTGGGCCGCGGCGCAGGCCGTACTGGAACACCGCGCACTGCACCTGGTGCACTGCTGGATCTGGCCTCTGATCACCCACGATTTGGGTCCGGTGGAGGGAGTCGCGGACAGCGGACTCAAGCATGCTGCGGAAACAGCTCTCGCCGAAGGCACAACGTTGGCGCGACAGCTTGCGCCAGAACTTCAGGTCCAGACAAGCCTCATCGCCGGCGTCGCTTCGGAGGTCCTTGCTCGCCTGTCTCAGGATGCACACCTGGTGGTTGTAGGTAGCCGCGGGCTGGGCGGGTTCCTGGGTCTGCTGGTCGGCTCGGTCAGCCTTAAGCTCGCGACCACTGCCCAGTGCCCCGTGGTGGTGGTGCGCGCCAAGGAGGCGCCCGACGGTCCGGTGCTGATCGGCATCGATGGGTCGGCCAAAAGCGAGACGGCGCTAGACGATGCGATCGCCCTGGCAACGCTGTGGAATGCACCCCTGAAGATCATGCATGTGAGAGACGACGTCCGCCTGTTCGGTCGTAACCATTCGTACCCGGGATCGGACGTGAGGGCTATGCAGATCCTCTCCGAAGGCGTGGTTCGGGCACGAGCGGCAGTTCCGGGCCTGGTTATCGAGACGGCACTGGTCACGGGCCACTCGGTGGCCGGCACCATCCTCGACGATGCCGGCTCCGCCCGCATCGTGGTGGTCGGCGAAACCGGACAAGGGAGGTTCGTTGGCTCGGTCGGGTCCACCGCACAAACAATTCTTCACCACGCCAAGGGAAACATCCTGATTTCCCGACGGCCCTGAAGCTGAGATTCAGCGCTTACGTCCTGGCCGTCCACTGCCAGTTCCTGACCTCCGGCAGGTCCTCCCCGGCGGTCCTGATGTATTGGTGGTGGGTGATCAACTTGTCCTTCAGCTCTTCCCGCACGTGGGAGGAGATGTCGCGGAGCCTCGGCACCCGGTCAATCACGTCGATCGCCAGGTTGAACCGGTCGATCTGATTCATCACACACATGTCGAACGGCGTGGTGGTGGTGCCTTCTTCCTTGTAGCCGCGCACATGGAAGTTGTTGTGATTCGTGTGGCGGTAGGTCAGCCGATGGATGAGCCAAGGGTAGCCGTGATAGGCGAAGATCACCGGTTTATCCCGCGTGAACACCGCATCAAATTCGAGGCTCGACAGCCCATGCGGATGGCTGCTCTGGTCCTGTAAACGCATCAGGTCCACCACGTTGACCACCCGGATCCGCAGGTCCGGGAAATGGGTGTGCAGGATTTCGACGGCGGCAAGGGTTTCCATGGTCGGCACATCACCCGCGCAACCCATCACGACGTCGGGCTCCTCACCCGCGTCCGAGCTGGCCCACTCCCAGATGCCGACACCCTTGATGCAGTGCTTGATCGCCGATTCCATGTCGAGGTACTGCAGTTGGGGCTGCTTGCCCGCGACGATGATGTTCACGTATTGCCGGCTGCGCAGGCAATGATCGGCCACCGACAGGAGCGTGTTGGCGTCGGGCGGCAGGTAGACCCGGATAACGTCGGCCTTCTTATTGACCGCATGGTCGATGAACCCCGGATCCTGATGCGAAAACCCATTGTGGTCCTGCCGCCAGACGTGGGACGTCAACAGATAGTTCAGGGAAGCGATCGGACGACGCCAGGGGATGTCGTTGGTGGTGGTCAGCCATTTGGCATGCTGGTTGAACATCGAGTCGACCACATGAATGAACGCCTCATAGCAGGAGAAAAACCCGTGCCTGCCGGAGAGGAGATACCCTTCCAGCCAGCCTTGACAGGTGTGTTCGGACAGGATCTCCATGACCCGGCCGTCGCGGGCCAGGTGATCGTCGCCGGGGACCACCCCGGCGTTCCAGGTCCTGTCCGTGGCCTCAAGAACGTTGTCCAACCGGTTCGAGTTGTTTTCATCTGGCGCGAAGACCCTGAACGACTCCATGTTCCCCGTCATGACGTCCCGGAGGAAGGTCCCCAGCACTCTGGTGGATTCGCCGGACCCGGTTCCGGGCGACGCGATCGGAACCGCGTATTCCCGAAAATCGGGCATCTGCAGGTCACGAAGGAGGATTCCTCCGTTGGCATGAGGGTTGGCGCTCATCCTCCGCGCCCCCTCAGGGTGGAGGCCGCGGATAGCGGGGACAGGGGCGCCGTCGTCGTCAAATAGCTCTTCCGGGCGGTAACTGCGCAGCCACTTCTCGAGAACTTCCCGATGCGCAGGGTTTTCGCGCGCCCCACTGAAGGGCACCTGGTGGGCACGCCAGGTACCCTCCACCTTGACCCCGTCGACGTCGGCGGGGCCGGTCCAGCCCTTCGGCGAGCGCAGCACGATCATGGGCCAGAGGGGACGGTCGGTGTCGCCTTCAGCGCGCGACCGACGCTGGATGTCCCGGATCTCGTCGAGGCAGCCATCCAGCACACGAGCGAAGTCCTGATGCATTTGTTCCGGGTCAGAGCCTTCAACGTAATACGGGGTGTGCCCGTACCCGCGGAGCAGCGCATCCAATTCCTCGCGGCTAATCCGCGCCAGGACCGTGGGGTTGGCAATCTTGTAGCCGTTGAGGTGCAGGATCGGCAGGACTGCACCATCCCGGCGGGGGTCAACGAACTTGTTGGAATGCCAGCTGGCCGCGAGCGGTCCGGTCTCAGCTTCGCCGTCGCCAATGATCGCTGCGACCGTGAGGTCCGGATTATCGAACGCTGCGCCGTAAGCGTGGGAGAGAGCGTACCCCAGCTCTCCGCCCTCATGGATCGACCCGGGCGTTTCCGGGGCGACGTGACTGGGAATGCCGCCGGGGAAGGAGAACTGGTGGAATAGTCGTCGCATGCCGACGGCGTCCCCGGAAACGTCCGGGTACGTTTCGCTGTAGGTGCCGTCAAGCCAGGCTGCGGCAACGGCCGCAGGCCCACCGTGACCGGGTCCCATGATGTAGATCATGTCCAGGTCACGCGCCATGATGGCCCGGTTGAGGTGTGCGTAAATGAAGTTCAGTCCGGGAGTGGTCCCCCAGTGGCCCAGTAGCCGGGGCTTGATATGCTCCGGCCGGAGAGGTTCCTTAAGGAGCGGATTATCCATCAGATAGATCTGCCCCACCGACAGATAGTTCGCTGCACGCCACCAGGCGTTGAGGTTCGACAGTTGGGCAGGATTCAGGACCGGCTGCTGGCTCATGGTTTTCAGCCTGTGGCCAAAGCAAGCCAGATTCCAGTGCCAAAAGTCCCTAATTTACTTACCGTCCGGGAGCTACGGTGAGCAAATGAACACCACGGTCAGCAGGAGGACATCCCGCAAATGGAACGACCTTACTGACCGGCAAAAGACGTTGACCCTGGTGCTGGGTTCCATTCAGCTCTCGCTCGCCGCCACCGCCTGGGCGGATCTGGCGAAGCGGTCCCCTGCCCGGGTGCACGGATCCAAGCCTGTGTGGTCCGCGGTTATCGCAGTCAGCTTCTTTGGCCCGGTGCTCTATTTCGTCAAGGGCATCCGACGCTAAGCGCCGACACCCTCACCTCGCCCCACCCCACCCCACCCTCACCGACGGCACCGCGCCACATTCCCGTCGCAGTGCATCCTTGAAGCTGGTCGGCAGTTTCCCTTTCCTGCTTTCCTGTTGCATGATAGAAACATCAAGTAATCAAATAGTAGGATGAGTGACGATGGAGAACGACCTTCGAGTGAATAAAGTCGATGACTTCCGGGTGCCCCTTTACGAGGTCAAGGCGAATCTCTTCAAGGGCCTCGCCCACCCTGTCCGAATCAGGGTCCTGGAGTTGCTTTCCGCAGCGCCCGAGGTGTCTGTGTCGGAACTGCTGACCGCGACAGGACTGGAAGCCTCGCACCTATCACAGCACTTGTCTGTGCTGCGTCGCTATCAGCTGGTGAAATCCGACCGGCGCGGCCTTCAGCAGTTCTATACACTGACTAGCCCGCTGGTGGCCGAACTGTTGGCCGTTGCCCGCGGACTCCTCGAAGGAGTGCTACAAACAACCAAACAGAACCTTGAACACGGAGCATCCACGGTCAATCCCGTACCGGCAGGCAGTGCCGGGTGAATGTTCTGCAGTCGATCCAGTCCCTGTTGCCCAGCATGCGGGACTACGCCCAGCTGCCGCGCACCTGGAAGGGTGACCTGATTGCTGGGCTTACCGTAGGCATCGTCGCGTTACCACTCGCGCTGGCGTTCGGGGTCAGTTCAGGGGCTGGCGCTGCCAGCGGCCTGATTACCGCTGTGGTGGCTGGTCTGGTCGCGGCAGTCTTTGGCGGCTCCCATGTTCAGGTCTCAGGGCCGACCGGAGCCATGGTTGTGGTGCTGGGCCCAGTCATCGCGACTCACGGAATTGAGGCTCTGGCCGTAGTAGGTGTTCTGGCCGGGCTGATCGTGATCGCCGCGGGCGCCCTGAAGCTAGGGCGGGTCGTATCCCTCCTACCGTGGCCGGTGATCGAGGGATTCACCCTCGGGATCGCCATCATCATCTTTCTCCAACAGGTGCCAGCAGCTTTTGGCGTCGGCGCGGGGCCCAGCAGTAACGCCGCAATATCGGCCATCCAGGCCCTGTCAACCGCTCCCCTTTCGGGTTATCTGGCAGCGGTAGGGCTCGTCACGCTAGTCATCGTGATCATGATCGTAGCGCCGCGCATCCACTCCCGGATCCCTGGATCCCTTGTCGCGATTGTGGTCGCGAGCGTTATCGCCGAAGCCCTGGCCATGCCGATCGCGAGGATCGGTATTCTCCCCAGTTCCCTGCCTGCACCATCCGTCCCCGGTTGGGACTGGGGACTGATTGTCGTGCTCGCAGGCCCTGCGGCGACTATCGCCGCCCTGGCAGCGATCGAGTCGCTGCTGTCGGCGCGGGTGGCAGCTTCGATATCGGATACGGGGCCGTACGACGCCGACCGTGAACTTTTCGGCCAGGGCTTGGCGTCCGTGGCATCCGGGGTGTTCGGGGGTATGCCGGCCACCGGCGCGATTGCCCGCACTGCAGTGAACATTCGATCGGGAGGACGTACCCGGGTCGCTGCGGTCACCCACGCGATCGTCCTGTTGCTAGTGGTCTATCTGGCCACCGGCCCGGTGTCCCGCATTCCACTTGCCGCGCTCGCGGGTGTCCTGATGGTCACTGCGGTGCGGATGGTCTCCATACCTACCCTGCGCAGCGTGATTGGGTCGACCCGCGGGGACACCATTGTCCTGGTGGTCACTGCCGTTGTTACCGTCTCGCTCGACCTGATTCAGGCGGTGGGAATCGGAGTTCTTGTGGCCGCCTTCTTTGCGCTGCGATCCCTGGTCAAGTCCAGCGGTGTCCACCGTGAAGAGATTCCGGGCCCGGGCCAGGACGGGGACTCCCGGATTGCCCTCTATCGTCTTGACGGTGCCCTATTTTTTGCGGCTGCTGAACGTCTGCTGGAACGTATCAGCGACATCAGCAACGTAGACGTGGTGATCCTCCGCATGTCCCAGCTGCAGGCACTCGACGCTACCGGCGCACGGGTGATCACCGATCTGGTGACTGCTCTTGAGCGACGCGGCATCACTGTCCTGATCAAGGGAGTCCAGGACCGACACCTGGATCTGATCACGAAAGTCGGAGTCCTGGAGTCATTGCGTCACCAGAAGCACCTTTTCGCCACACTGGAACCAGCGATTGACCATGCGCGCAGCCACGTTGCCCGTGATGCCCGATGAATCACGCCGCAAGCACATTCACGACGGCGGCGTGTACTTCCGCACCTCAGAGGATGGAATGATCGCCCGGAGCCAGCTGACGCAGGCCACGTTCCAGCTCGACCACATCGACCTTGCCGCTCGCAGCGGATGGACCGTTCTGGTCAACGGGCCCGCTAACCGGATCACCGACCCAGCCCTTCTGAAACACTCTGGGGCAGCCGTGCGGACGAGCCCTGGGCGCCGGGCCAACGCAACGTCTTCTTCGGCATCAGCCCGCGAAAAATCAGCGGCC
This sequence comes from Arthrobacter glycogeni, assembly GCF_054511155.1. NCBI lineage: Bacteria > Bacillati > Actinomycetota > Actinomycetes > Micrococcales > Micrococcaceae > Arthrobacter > Arthrobacter glycogeni. The sequence continues at coordinate 78,577 of NZ_JBTNDE010000009.1, forward strand.
GGCGACTCCTCCCCGTGCATTAGAGCCCCCATAACCCAACTGGCTGGTGCTACGGTCCGTCTGGGCGTGAAGCACGGTATGAGTTCGTACTACCGCGCGGTCGGGCCAGGACACCGACCCAACTAATCTCGGTTCGCCGGGTCCAGCAGCTGCGCCAGGTGGATACCGCGGCGGTCGCTGAGATCCTCCAGTTGGGTCCGGCAGGAGTAGCCGTCGGCCAGCACGACGGCGTCGTCGGCCGCCACCCGCACCGCCGGCAGGAGCTGCTGCTCGGCAACGGCTACCGAGATCTCGTAGTGGCCGCGTTCCACGCCGAAGTTCCCGGCGAGGCCGCAACACCCGCCGAGTTTCTGGAGCGTGGCGCCGGCATTCTCCAGCAGTGCCGCATCGGGGCTCCAGCCCATCACCGCATGGTGGTGGCAGTGCGGTTGCGCGACGACGGTGGTTCCCGCCAGCGACGGTGGCGTGTAGTTCGGCGTCTGTGCGAGGAACTCAGCGAGGGTATGAGTGGCGCCGGCAACCTGTCCGGCGGCATCGTGTCCGAGCAGCTCGACGGCGTCTGACCTGAGCACCCCCGTGCAGGAGGGTTCCAGGCCAACGATCGGAATACCCTGCTCCACCGAGGCGCCCAGCACGTCGACGGTGGAGCGCAAAATTCTTCGAGCCGAATCGAGCTGACCGGTGGAGATCCAGGTCAGGGCGCAACACACCGGTGCGTCGGGGATCCTGACCTCGTAGCCTGCCGCTTCCAGCACCCGCACCGCTGCTTTTCCTACCTCCGGTGAGAAATTTTCGGTGAACGAATCCGCCCAGAGGAGCACCGGCGGTCGGTCTGCGGATGGTGTGGTGGAACGCTCGTTGAACCAGGCGTGGAAGGTCTGCGGTGCGAAGGCCGGGATGGAGCGGCGCTGGTCGACCCCCGCCAGCCGCAACCCCAGCTGGCGTGCACCAGGCAGCCGCACCAGGGCATTCACGAGTCTCGGGGCGATCGACGCGAGTTTCGCCCAGCGGGGCAACCACCCCAGTGAGTAGTGCGCGGCGGGCCGGATTCTGTTCCGATAACTTTGGTGCAGCACCTCCGCCTTATACGCGGCCATGTCGATCCCGGTTGGGCAATCGGAGGCGCACCCCTTGCAGGAGAGGCAGAGGTCCAGGGCTTCGTGCACCTCGGGCGCCCGCCAGTTCGGCGTCCCTCCCTTCGCCCCGGTGATGCTGCCGCCGGTCACGCTGCCGTTGATCATTTCCTGCAGGACCCGGGCCCGACCCCGGGTAGAGTCCTTCTCTTCGCGCGTCGCGAGGTACGAGGGGCACATCACCGAACTGTTGTCAGCGTGCGACGCCCGGCATAACCCCACTCCGGTGCACCGGTGGACCGCCTGACTGAAGTCGCCGTCGTCGTCCAGATACCCGAAACCCAATCGCGACCGCAGCGGCCCCGCCTCCGCCACCCGGACGTTGACGTCCAGCGGAACAGGATTCACGAGAATGCCCGGATTAAGGATGTTGTCCGGATCGAGAATGCCCTTGACCTTCCCGAACAGCGAGATGGCCGCGGGAGAGTACATATAGGGCAGGAGCTCGCTACGGGCGCGGCCATCACCGTGCTCCCCGGAGAGGGACCCCCCGTAGCGGGCCACCAGCTGCGCCGCGTCGGTGAGGAACGCGCGGAACACTGTGGTGCCGTGGTGCGCCAGCGGGAAATCGAGGCGGATGTGCACGCAGCCATCTCCGAAGTGCCCAAACGGGAACCCGGTGAGATGGTGGGCCAGAAGCAGTTCGTCGAACTCCCGGAGGTAATCGCCCAGCCGTTCCGGTGGCACTGCGGCGTCTTCCCAGCCCGCGTGGGCGGGCGCTCCCGTCGGCGACCGGCCGGCCAGTCCGCCGCCGTCCTCGCGGATCCGCCACAGCGCCAGCGCCTCCCGCGGGTCGGTGATGATCCGTGCGTGCCTGGCCTCGGCGATGGCGCTGAGGCGTCCGGCGCGATCGGCGACCTCGACGGCGTCGTCCCCGGAAATTTCGACGAACAGCCAGGCTGCACCGCCGGGCAGTTCGGGTACCGCCTGCGGGCCCTTCCGGGTGCGGACCACCTCGACGATCCGTGAATCTAGGCCCTCGCAGGCGGTGGGCTGGAACGGCAGGACGCTGGTGACGGCGTCGCCGGCGTCGCCAATGGTCTCAAACCCGAGCACCACCATGGTTTTATGCGGCGCGTCGGCGACCAGCCGCACTCCCGCTTCAAGCACGACGGCGAGGGTGCCTTCGCTGCCCACCAGCGCCCGCCGCAGGTCGAATCCGCGTTCCGGAAGGAGGTGTTCGAGGGAGTAGCCGGACACTTGTCGCCCGAAGCGCCCGAGTTCGGTGCGGATGGTGCTGAGCTCCGCGCCCACCAGCGAGCGCAGCGCGTCGGTTTCCGGCGAGGACGGCGTGCCATCCGCGCCGAGGTAGAGCCGCGCGCCGGACCCGGTGACGACGTCGAGGTGCGTCACGTTGTCGGCGGTCCGCCCGTACGCGAGCGCCCGGGACCCGCAGGCGTTGTTGCCGATCATTCCGCCGACGGTGCAGCGGGTGTGGGTGGACGGGTCGGGCCCGAACCTCAGCCCGCTTGCCAGCGCGACCTTCTGCACGGTGGCGTGGACGGCGCCTGGTTCGACGACGGCGGTCCGGCTCTCGGCGTCGAACTCGAGAACCCGGTTGAGGTGGCGGCTGAAGTCGATCACGACGCCGGTCCCGATGGAATTGCCGGCCAACGAGGTGCCGGCGCCGCGGGAGGTGAAGGGGATCCCGCGTTCGCGGCAGACCTCCAGGGTGGCGAGCACCTCGTCCAGATGCCGCGGGAAGACCACGGCGGTGGGCTGCACCCGGTACAGGGAGGCGTCGCTCGAATAGGCCGCCCGGGAGGTCGCGTCGGCCCGCGCGTCGGAAACGCCCCGGGCGTGGAGTTCGGAAACCAGGGAGGTGGGGGCTGTGAGCGTCGTCGCCATGAGTAACATGTTACTCACCGTTCAGGGTACGCGTGGTCCAGTCACATAAGTTCTCACAACACCGTGCACGCCCGGATAGGTGAACGTCACGAGGCGTTTACGTGGCACGCCACGAGTGGAAACGCGGACTCCGTACCGTCAGGGGAAGTAGCAACACCAACCCTGGAGGACTCTGTGAGCATTGACGAAGCATCACCTTTGGCCCTGAGCGCTCCACCCGCCGCGACCGCACCACCCCTCGCCCACCGGCCCGGCCGCTGGATCGACAACTGGGACGCCGAGAACACCACGCAGTGGAACACCGTCGGAAAACCGATCGCCAAGCGCAACCTGCAGTGGTCCATCGCGTGTGAGTTCCTCGGGTTCGTGGTCTGGCAGCTCTGGTCGATCGTCGTCGTCTACTTGCCCGCGGCCGGCTTCACCTTCTCCACGTCGCAGATCTTCTGGCTGATCTCGATGCCGTCGCTTGTCGGAGCGACCCTCCGCATTCCCTACACCTTCATGGTGCCGCGGTTCGGCGGCAGGAACTGGACGGTGGTCTCCGCCCTGCTCCTCCTGATTCCCACCATCGGCCTTGCTCTCTGCGTCTCGAACCCGGACACACCGTTCGGTGTCATGCTCGCCGTCGCAGCGCTAACAGGGTTCGGTGGTGGCAACTTCGCCAGCTCGATGGCAAACATCACCTACTTCTACCCGACCAGGGAGAAGGGCTGGGCGCTGGGCCTCAACGCCGCGGGCGGCAACCTCGGCGCCGCCGTCGCGCAGCTCGTGGTTCCCATCGTCGTCGCCCTCGGCGCTGCCGCTACCCTGAACCTGCCGGTAGCCGGACTGTTCTGGGTGCCGCTCATTGTCGTCGCGGCCGTCTGCGCCTGGAAATATATGGACAACCTCTCGAACGCGAAGAGCGACATTGCGGGCTCCCTGGCAGCCCTCCGCGAACCGCACTTCTGGATCATGGCGCTGCTCTACATCGGCACCTTCGGCTCGTTCATCGGGTTCGCCGGAGTCTTCCCGAAGCTCATCGTCGACTCATTCCCCGCCTTCTCCACCCTCCCGATGGGACCGGTCACCCTGTCCCTGGCCTTCCTCGGCCCGCTGATCGGTTCCCTCGCCCGACCTTTCGGTGGACGCCTCGCTGACCGGTTCGGTGGAGCGCTCATCACCGTGGCAGCCTTCGCCATCATGGCCGCGATTGCCCTCACGGTCGTCTGGACTCTCCCCCTGTCCAACTTCTGGCTCTTCCTTGGCCTGTTCCTCGTCCTCTTCGCTGCGGCAGGCATGGGCAATGGCGCCACCTACCGGATGATCCCCGTGATTTTCGCGGTACGGGGGGCCCCGGCGGGGCAGACCGACCTGCGAGAATCAGTCAGCACGGCACGTCAATCCGCAGCAGCGCTCGGTCTTATCTCAGCGATCGGCGCCTACGGAGGCTTCCTCATTCCGCAGGTCCTGAACGCGTCGAAGGGGGCCACGGGCAGCTATGACACTGCCTTCTACGGTTTCGTCGGCGGGTATGTGTTGATGCTGATTGTCACCTGGGTCTGCTACCTCCGCCGGTCCTCCACCCTCGGGAAGGTCTAGCCGAAATGGATCAGGCCAGCACCGGACAGCCTACCCACTGCCCCTACTGCGCGCTCCAGTGCGCCATGACCGTCACCGCCTCCACCACCGGCAGCGGGGCCATTGTAGCGGGGCGCGATTTCCCCACCAACCGGGGTGGGCTGTGCCGGAAGGGGTGGTCGGCCGCCGATCTGCTCCGCCACCCGGACCGCCTAACCGCGCCGCTGCTCCGCGGCAGCGACGGCGTGTTGCGGGAAGCCGCCTGGGCTGATGTCCTGCAGCTCATCAGCGACCGTGTCCGCTCCATCCAGGCGGACAAGGGACGGGACGCCGTCGCGGTGTTCGGCGGCGGCGGCCTCACCAACGAGAAGGCCTACACCCTTGGCAAGTTCGCCCGCCTCGCCCTGCGCACCTCCCGCATAGACTACAACGGCCGGTTCTGCATGTCGTCCGCTGCGGCAGCCGGGAACCGGGCGTTCGGCGTCGACCGCGGTCTCCCCTTCCCCCTCGAAGACCTCGACGCTGCCTCAGTGATCCTCCTTCTCGGCTCGAACGCCGCTGACACGATGCCGCCCTTCGTCCAGCACCTCCGCGGCGCCCAAGCGGCGGGCGGGCTAATCGTCGTCGACCCCCGGCGGTCCTCGACGGCCCACCTCACCGATCAGGGCAAGGGCATCCACCTGCAGCCCACCCCCGGCACTGACCTTGCCCTCCTCCTCGGGCTCGCCCACGTGGTGGTCGCCGAGGGCCTGGAGGACCGCACGTTCCTTGACGAACGGACCACCGGGCACGACGACGTCGCTCACGGCCTCGCACGCTGGTGGCCCGAGCGCGTCCAGGGCCTCACGGGTGTTCCTGCAGCATCCATCCGCGCGACGGCACGGCTGCTCGCGCGAGGAGCACGCAGCGGTACCGACGGTGGTCCCGGCGCCTACATCCTCACCGGCAGGGGTATCGAACAACACGCTGATGGCACGGACACCACCACGGCGGCCATCAACCTCGCACTGCTTCTCGGGCTGCCCGGCACCTCCCACAGCGGCTACGGCACGCTGACCGGGCAGGGCAACGGCCAGGGCGGCCGCGAGCATGGCCAGAAAGCCGACCAGCTGCCCGGCTACCGAACGATTACCGATCCGGCCGGCCGCGCCCACATCGCCGAGGTGTGGGGAGTACCCGAGAACGCGATCCCCGGGCCGGGGCTTCCCGCCGTCGAGCTCCTCGCCGCCCTGGGTCGCCCGGGCGGAATCAGTTGCCTCTTTGTGCACGGGGCCAACGTAGCCGTTTCGGCACCGAACGCGGCGACGGTCATCGACGGCCTGCGCTCACTGGACCTGCTCGTCGTCTGCGACTTCTTCCTGTCCGAAACCGCGGCGCTGGCCGACGTCGTTCTTCCGGTCCTGCAGTGGGCCGAGGAGGAGGGCACCATCACCAATCTTGAGGGCCGCGTCCTCCGCCGCCGGGCCGCCGTGCCATCTCCGGAGGGCGCCCGCAGCGAACTCTGGATCATGCAGGAACTCGCCCGGCTGCTGGAGGCTCCTTCGCTGTTCAGCGAAGACCCCGAGACGATGTTCAACGAACTCGCCCGTGCCAGCGCCGGCGGCCTCGCGGACTACTCCGGACTCGATTACGACCTGCTCGACGGCGGGACAGCTGCCTATTGGCCCTACCCGGTGGGCAGCTCCGGCACGCCCCGACTCTTCCTCGACAAGTTCGCGCATCCGGGTGGGCGAGCCGCCCTGATCCGGGTCGCCCCGCAGGCCGCGACCACCCGCTCCCGCGTGCCCGCCCCGCTGCTTCTCGCGACCGGCCGCCTCCTTGAGCACTACCAGTCCGGCACCCAGACGCGGCGGGTTCCCGAGTTGCTGGCCGCGCGGCCTGGTCCCCGCCTGCAACTCCATCCCGCCACGGCAGGGGATCTCGGCATTGCCCAGGGTGATGCTGTCGTCGTCAGGAGCGAACACGGCGAAGCCCATGCCCTGGCGGATCTGACGGCCGACATTCGCCAGGACACGGTGTTCCTCTCGTTCCATTACGCAGGGGCGGGCAGTGTCAACCGGCTCACCGGCAGTGCGACCGATCCCGTCTCGGGCATGCCGGAGTTCAAAACAACCCCGGTCCGGGTTGCGGCACTGTCCGCCCCCACGCCCCGGTCATTGGCAGACAAGTTGGAGGTCAACGCATGAGCAAGCCCGAGTCTGGTGTTCCGGAGCGGATCGTCATTGTGGGTTTTGGCCCCGTGGCGGCCCGGCTCGTTGAGCATCTCGAGCCGCTGGTCGCCGCGGGAAAGGTCGCCGTCACAGTCATCGGCCAGGAGACGGACGCCGCCTACAACCGGGTGCTCGTCGCCGACGTTGCCGTCGGCCGTAGCCGTGAGGCTGCCATCGGGTTGGCCGACCCGGTAGGGTTGCTGGCCCTGGGCGTTGATGTCCGTCTCGGCACCCGGGTCACCCGGATCGACCGCCCATCCCGGCGGGTGCTGCTGGAGGACGGGAACGCGATCGATTATGACCGGCTGGTCCTCGCGACCGGTTCGCGCCCCATCCTGCCGTGCCTCGATGGGGTTGACGGTTCGCAGGCGTTGCCCGCCGGGGTCAGTTTCCTCCGTGATCTCGACGATGCCCGCGCCTTGGCAACCGCCCTGGCCTCCCGGGAACGGGTCGTGGTGCTGGGCGGCGGCATTCTCGGCATCGAGGCGGCCCTCGCCGCCGCCGAGGAGGGCGGCCGGGTCACTCTCGTGCACCATGGCCGCTCCCCGATGGAACGGCTACTGGGTGAAGGGGCCCTGGTGCTGGCAGCAGCGTTGCGCAATGCCGGGATCGTCGTCGTCGCTGGCACATCGATCGGGGTGCACTTGGTGGACGGTCGGTTCGCGGGCCTGAACCTCCAGGACGGGACGAGGGTCGACGGCGGCAGGCTCGTCCTCGCGTGCGGTGTGCGTCCGCGGACCGAAATCGCTGAGGGGTGCGGCCTCGACGTCGCCGACGGTGTGCTGGTCGATCACACGCTGCGCGCGGTTGACGCTGAGGGCATCTGGGCGATCGGGGACTGCGCCGAGGTGCGGTGCCGGGACAGTTCCTGCCAAATGTGCACGGCCGAGACCGCCCCGCAGGGGCTGATCGGTCCAGGCTGGCAGCAGGCGGACTACCTTGGCCTGGCGTGGGCAGCCGAATTCGCTGGTGCTCCAGCCTCCGCCGTCGGGCTTCCGAAGCGGCGCGACGCGATCCTGGTGTTGAAGGCCCGCGGCGTGGACGCCGTGACGGCCGGCGAGACGGACGTCGATCCCTGGGCCATTCAACCCGGGTTGGCTGTGGCGGTCTGGGCAGATCCGGGGCACGGACGCTACGTGAAAATGGTCACTCGCGACGGCGTCCTGACGGGCTTGGTCTGCGTGGGGATGCCACGGACGGGCGCCGAACTGGTCCTGCTTTTTGAACGCGGCAGTGAGCTCCCGGCCGACCGCTCAAGCCTGCTGCGGCTAGACAGCGCCGAGGGAGCGGTGGCGGCGATTCCTCCCGGACCCGATGCGACACTCTGCCGTTGCGCGGGCGTCACCCGGGGGACGGTGGCGGATTCTGTGGTGAACGGTTGCACGTCCGTTCCCGACGTCTCAGCCAGCACCAGGGCGGGAACGGGCTGCCGGGGATGCCACGAGGACATCAGGGCCGTGATCGAGCAGCACTTCGCCGTGGCGGTCTAGAACGGCGCCGGGCTAGACGTGCAGTCGGTACCCGCGCTTGACCACCGTCTCGATCAGTGCAGGATCGGGCAAGGATTTCCGCAGCCGGTTCACGTTCATATCGAGGGCATGGCTGCCACCGGTCCGGGCGAGGAGATCCACCAGAGCGTCGCGGCCGAGGACAGTACCCCTCGCGGACACGAGGGCTTTGAAGAGGACGAGCTGCGCCGGGGCGAGGTCTACCTCCACCTCGTTTACGCGGACGGCCCGGCCCCGCACCTCGACGCACCCTGACTGGGTGCTCAGTTGTTCCACGTAATTTTCCGACAGGTGGTCACAGACCAGGCGAATCAGCGCGCCCATCCGGAAGCGTTTCGGCACGAGGGGCTCAATTCCCGCCTCGATCAGCGGCTGGGCAGTGACCGGTCCGACGGCGGCCGTTAGGACGGTGGTGCGGAACCGCTGGATCAGTTCCGCGTGGAGGCCTTGCTCCGCAGCGGTACTGAACAGGGCGTCCACGGCAGGGGCGCTGGTGAAGGTCACGCAGTCCAGCTGGCCGGCGCAGATGGCCTCGATCAGGCGGGGCAACCGTTCGGAGCCCTCGGGTTTGACCCACCGATAGGGCGTGACGGTGAGGAGGGTGGCTCCGGCGGCCTGCAGCCGATCCAGTTGGTGGGCGTCGGCATACGCATGTAGCTGAACGCCAATGGTCAGTCCGGAAAGGTCCTGCTCCAGTAACTGGTCGACGAGGGTCCCCGTGGTCTCATCGGAACTGATGCCCGCGTCATCCAGGCCGGCGGCGCGTACCGCTCCCCTGGCTTTGGGCCCGCGGACGTAGATCCGGCCGTTCCCCAGCACCCCCAGGAGGTCGTCGCCCAGCCCGGCGGCGTCCGCGGCCTCGAACCAGCGGCGCATCCCGTAGGCGGTCGTGATGATGAACATATCCGGGCGGGCGGCCACCATGGCGGCGGTGTCGGTCAGCAACACCACGTCCTCCGCGATGGGCGCGATTTTCAGGGCCGGGGCATGGAACACGGAGGCGCCGCGCCGTTCGAGGGCGTCGATGAGGTCGCCCGAACGACGGTCGGAGGTCACTCCGATGCGGAAGCCGGCTAGCTGTTTGCTGGCTCCATCCCTGCGGATCGCCCCGGTCATGATGCCAAAGATTCGGTCAGGCGCGCGAGGTGGGCGGCGCCGCCCTGCAGCTCGAGTCCGACGCGCACCACCTCACCGATAATGAGGACTGCGGGTGACTGGCACCGGCTGACCCCAGCGGCTGTGACGATCGTCGAGAGAATCCCCGCCGTCGTCCGCTGGGATGGGCTATACCCGCGCTCGACGACGGCGACCGGCATGTCCTGCCGCATCCCGGCCCGGCCGAGTCCGGCCACCAGCTGCGGAAGGGTCGAGACGCCCATGAGGACCACAATGGTGCCGCCCAGCCCTGCAAGATGCAGGTGTTCCTCGTCGCTCAAGGGGGCATGCCCGGACACCACGGTAAACAGGTGGCTGACCCCGCGATGCGTGACCGGGATGCCCGCGGCGGCGGGCACCGAAATCGCTGAACTCACGCCGGGGACCACCCGGCAGAGGACCCGCGCCTCAAGACAGGCCGCTAGCTCCTCGCTGCCGCGGCCGAACACGAAGGGGTCTCCACCCTTGAGCCGGACCACGTGCCGTCCCGCACGGGCGTGGCTGACCAGGAGGTCGTTGATCCCGGTCTGCGGGACCCGGTGGTGGCCCGGCAGCTTCCCGACGTCGATCAGTTCCGCGGCCGGAGCGAACTCCGCAAGAGCCTCGGCGGGAGCCAGCCTGTCGTACAGCACCGCGTCGGCCTCCCGGAGGGCTGCCGCCGCGTCGAGCGTCAACAGCCCCAACGCGCCAGGGCCGCCACCAATGAGAGTCACCTGGCCCGTGTCTGACGGCGACGCCTCCCGGGTGAGAAAAGTGCCGGCGGTGCGGCACCGCTGCCGGAGAGCATCCCCGGCCGGGTTCGGCCCACCGGTGGGCACCCCGGTTAGGGGTGCCCCTTCCATGACAACGACGAGCGCCGCGCCATCGAGTACGCGTGCTGTGCACCCGTCCGGATCGGTACACCGCTCGACGACGGCCCCCGCGGCCCGGTACCGCGCCAGGGCCCGGCGGGCGGCCCGCTCACTGCCGATGACCACTACGCGGCGTCCAGACACATCAATATCAAGGTGCACGGCTCAGCCCTCCACGGTTTCTGCTGCGGTGCGAACGGGGATCGCCGCTCCAAGGTTGACGCGTCCTGCGCCGGCCTCTAGCTCTGCGGGGGTGGCCGGGCGGCGCTGTCCACGCTCCTCGACGAGGACGATCGACTGGTCTGCTGCGGCCGGTGCGTTGACGAAGGACCTGAAACGCCGCAGCCGGTCGGGGTTGTTGAGCGTCGCCGCCCACTCGTCCTCGTACTGCTCCACGTGGCGGGCCATCGCGGCTTCGAGGTCCGCGGCGATGCCGAGCGAATCGTTGATGACGACGTCCCGCACGTGTTCGAGGCCGCCGTCAAGATCGTCCATCCAGCGGGCGGTGCGCTGCATGCGGTCGGCGGTGCGGATGTAGTACATCAGGTAGCGGTCGATGTACTGGATCAGCGTCGCGTCGTCGAGGTCCTGGGCGAGGAGCTGGGCGTGGGATGGTTGGAAGCCGCCGTTGCCGCCGACGTAGAGGTTCCACCCCTGGTCGGTCGCGATGATGCCCACGTCCTTACCGCGTGCTTCGGCGCACTCGCGGGCGCACCCGGAGACCCCCATCTTGAACTTGTGCGGCGCGCGCAGCCCTCGGTACCTGAGTTCGAGGTTGATCGCCATGGCTACCGAGTCCTGCACCCCGAACCTGCACCAGGTGGACCCGACGCAGGATTTCACGTTCCGCAGGGCCTTTCCGTAGGCCTGCCCGGATTCGAACCCCGCCTCGACGAGGATCTTCCAGATCTCCGGCAGTTGCTCCAGCCGGGCCCCGAACAGGTCGATCCGCAGGGCGCCCGTGAGCTTGACGTACAGGCCGAACTGCTCGGCGACCTGCGCGATGACGGCGAGCTTCTGCGGCGTGATTTCTCCGCCGGGGATCCTCGGCACCACCGAGTAGGTGCCGTTACGCTGCATGTTGGCGAGTGCACGGTCGTTGGTGTCCTGCAGGGTGCCGCGGCCGCCGTCGAGCACGTACTCCCCGCGCTGAGTGGCGAGGATGGAGCCGATGGCCGGTTTGCAGATGTCGCAGCCGTGCCCGGTTTTCGCCTCATCCGTTGTCCCGAAGCGGAGGATGATGTCCTGGAAAGACGCCAGGTCAAGAGCCTGGATGGCCTCGAACAGCTCAGGCCGCGACATCGCGAAGTGTTCGCAGATGCCCTTCGACACGGTGCGGCCCGCCTTGGTGAGCTCGGCGTCGAGCAGCTTTTTGAGCATCGGCACGCAGGAGCCGCACTGGGTTCCCGCCCGGGAACACGCCTTGAGTGAGGGCATGTCCAGCGCCGGGTCGGTCGCCTCGCCGTTGGCGTCCAGGCCGTGCACCGCCGAGCGGCACGCCCCGGCGGTGACGTTGTTGCAGGAGCAGAGGACGACGTCGTCGGGCAGTTCCGACGCTGGGGCGTCGCCGGTGCCGGCCGAGGAAAGGTACGCGCCAGGCTCGGCGGGGAGTTCGCGGCCGAGCAGCGGACGAAGCGCCGAGTAGGGTGCCGCGTCCCCGACGAAGATCCCGCCGAGCAGGGTCCGCGCATCGTCGGTGACCACGAGCTTCTGGTAGAGCCCCCGGGCGGGGTCGGCGTAGACGATTTCGAGGCTGCCGTCCGTCTCCGCGAGCGCGTCCCCGAAGCTCGCGACCTCGACGCCGGAGAGCTTCAGCTTGGTCGCGGTGTCGAAGCCGGGGAAAGTGGACAGCCCGCCCAGGATGCCGTCGGCGCAGACCTCGGCCATCGCGTTCGCCGGAGCGACCAGCCCCATGCTGACCCCTTCGTAGCTCGCCACCTCACCGATCGCCCAGACTCCAGGCCGAGCCGACTTGCACGCGTCGTTGATGACGATTCCGCCGCGGGGTGCCACGTCCAAGCCAGCCTCCCGAGCGAGCTCGTCGCGGGGCCTGATGCCGACCGAGAAGACGACGATGTCGGCGGGGAGGACGGTGCCGTCACTCAGGGTCACCCCGGTGACGCGGCCGTCGTCGTCGTCGGTGGTGATGGCAGTCGGCGCGGCGCCGCAGTTGACCCCCAGCCCCTTCCCCGCGATGAGGCGCCCGAGCGCCTGGCCGCCGCCCTGGTCGAGCTGCGCGTTCATCAGCCAGCCCGCCCGGTTGACGACGGTGGGTTCAGCGCCGAGCTGCTGGAGGCCTCCCGCGGCTTCGAGGCCAAGGAGGCCACCGCCGATGACGACGGCGCGCGGCGCCCTCCCGAGGTCGGAGGTGAGCCGGGCCGTCTCCGAGCGGAGCCAGTGCATGTCGTCGACCGTGCGGTACACCGCCGCGTGCTCGCCGCCCGGCAGGGGCAGCCGGACCGCTTCCGACCCGGTGGCGAAGACGACGTCGTCGTACGGGTACTGCGTGCCGGAGGCCCCGGTGACGCACCGGGCGTCAGGGTCCACGCGGACGGCACGCTCCCCGGTGACGAGGGCGATGGCGGGCTCACGCCACATGATGGATTCGCCGAGGCTGAGATCGACGTCGTCAATCAGTCGCCGGCTCAGCGCCACCCGGTCATACGGAGCGTGCGCCTCCTCCGTCAGGACGGTGAAATGCAGGCCGTCAGTGCCACGCCGCCAGAGCGCTTCAACGAAGCGGTGCGCCGCTGGCCCACCGCCGATGACGACGATGCGCCGCTCCTGCGGTGGGGTGGCATCCTCAGCGGGCCGGGATGATCGGGTCTCGCTCATGTGGTGCCTTCCGTCAGGACCGGGCGGTCCCATCTTTGGCTCCAGAGTATGAGGGGGGAATGTCGCTTGTGTGTCGTCGATGTATCGCACCGTTAACAATCGGTTCACTGGACGGCGGATGCCCTGTGAGGTGTCCGTTACGCGGGCGCAACGGCCCCGGGACGTGGGCGACATGTCCGCGCCCTAGCGTTGTCCCCAGTGCACCATCCGCGATCGAGGAGAACGCCATGACCGAGCTCACTCTGCACCGTCCCGCCATTTCGGAGGCCTCCCCCGAGCTGGAGTTGGCCTGGAAGCAGGTTTGCCGTCTCGACGACCTCGAAGAGTGCTGGGGCGAGGCGGCGCTCATCGGAGCGGTGCAGGTTGCCTTGTTCCGGCTGCCCGGTGACCAACTCCACGCCGTAGCGAATGTCGATCCACGAACAGGCGCCGCCGTCATGGCCCGCGGCATCATCGGGTCGCGTGGTGCCGCGCCCACGGTCGCCTCACCCCTTCACAAGGAGGTGTACCACCTGACCACCGGCGCCTCGATCTCCGGGGGCGAGGGACTCACGACGTATCCGGTGCGGTGCATCAATGGGGTGGTGGAACTGTTCATGGAGGTCGAATTTCCCGCCTGAGTGGGCGGGAATGGTTTAACCAGTGAATCAATCAGTGCTTCAATGGCTGGCATGACTTCCCATCTGACGGACGTGGGCGCACCGGTTCTCATCGCCTGCTCGCACGGCACGGACAACGCCCAGGGGCGCCGGGAGATCAATGCGGTCCGCGCCAGGATGGCTGCGCTGCGTCCTGAGCTTGACGTGCTCGAGGCCTACGTTGACGTGCAGGATCCCGACCTGGTGGACGTCGTCGCCGCGCTTCCACCGAACCGTCCCGCCGTGATTGTGCCGTTGCTGCTGTCGGTCGGCTACCACGTCAAGGTGGACATTGCCCGGGCGGCGGCGAGCCGGCCCGGGACCGTATCGGCGCTTCCGCTTGGCCCTGATCCACGCCTGGCACGGGTGCTGCAGCAGCGTCTGATGGAAGCCGGCGTCGCCGACGACGATGCCGTCGTCCTATCCGCAGCAGGCTCCTCCGACGCCTGCGCTGCCGAGGACGTCGCCGAGGTTCAGGCGAGTCTCGCGAAACTCAGGACAGGCACGGTGCGTCCCGGGTTCGGCGCGAAAGCCTCGCCGTCCGTGCCTGACGCCGTCGCGGCCTTCCGCGAAGGCACCCCCTCTTCGCCGGTTGCGCTGGCGTCCTACCTCCTCGCGCCCGGGTTCTTCCATGACCAGCTCGCGAAGGCCGGGGCCGACGTGGTCAGCGCTCCCCTGCTGCCGAGCCCCGCGATCGCCGAGATCGCGCTGTCACGGTACGACGACGCCGTCGCCCGCCTGTTTAATGGGACGCGGCCAGACACGGGCCCGTGCCTTCGACCGTGCCGGGCGCGCGCGGCGACGTGTTTCAGGAGCGGGCTGGCGCAGCCGGTCTGACGCGGCACGCTCCTGAGCTGCCGCTGCTCGCATTACTCTTGGAGTCATGTCACCCGCCGCCGACGCCCGTGCCCCCGCCGCCCGGCCGCCGTCCCTGACAGACCGGACCATCAAGGCCGTCCGGGAGGGGATCCGGAACGGCACCCTGGTGCCGGGCGAGCTGTACTCCGTCTACCGGCTGGCCGATGAGCTGGGCGTCTCCCGCAGCCCCGTCCGGGACGCGCTGCTCCGGTTGGCGGAAACCGGGATGGTCGCCTTTGAGCGCAACCGTGGGTTCAGGGTGGTGCTGCCCGGGGCGAGGGAGCTGACCGAGATCATTGCTGTCCGGCTGGCACTGGAGGTACCCGCAGCCGAGCGGGCAGCTGTCCGCGCCACAGACGCCGATCGATCCGCTCTGCACGATCAGCACTCGGCGATGGAGGCCGCGGTCCTCGCTGGTGACGAGACCGCGTTCATGCTCCACGATCAGCGGTTGCACGGGCTCCTCCTGGACCTTGCCGGCAACGGTCACGCTGCGCGGATCATCGAGAACCTGCGGGACGCCACCCGCCTGGTCGGTGCGTCAACGATCAGGAAGTCCCGGTCTCTGGACGACGTGTATCGCGAGCACCGGCCCATCCTTGACGCCATCGACGACGGCGATCCGGCTGCGGCCGGCTTCGCGATGCGCCGCCACCTTGAATCCACAGGAAGGCTGCTGCTGCGGGAAGCCTCCGATGGCAATGACCTTTCGCTCTGGGAAGACCTGGTTGATCCGGTGACCGGCTCGGGTGGCCGATAATCCAATGGCCGATCTGGTGGAACGCCGCCCCCGTGGCGGTCTGGCAGCGATGTGCATGTCGCAGACCACGAGCTGGGGCTTGTTGTACTACTCGCTGCCGGTGGCCGTGGTGCCGATCGCGGAGGACACCGGGTGGAGTGCTGCGGCAATCACCGCTGCCTTCTCCGCCGGGCTGATCGTTTCGGCGGTACTGGGAATCTGGGTGGGCCGGTTGCTGGACCAGCGTGGTCCGCGCCGGCTGATGGTGACCGGTAGCCTGATCGGGGTCGCCGCCCTCCTGCTGGTGGCGACCGCACCGAACCTCCCCGTCTTCGTCGCTGCGTGGCTGGTAGCGGGCCTGGCGCAGGCCGCCGTGTTTTATCAACCGGCGTTCGTGGTGCTGACCCGCTGGTATGGGCCCGCCCGGGTTCGGGCCCTCACCACATTGACGCTGGTGGCCGGGTTCGCCTCCCCCATCTACGCCCCCTTGACGGCATTGTTGATCGAGAGCGTCGGATGGCGGTCCGCCTATCTGGTCCTTGCCAGCGCGTTGGCTGTCATCACCATTCCGCTGCATTGGTTCTTCCTCAACGCGCATTGGACGGTTCCGTCGCCGCCCCAGTCGCGGCAGGCAGTCACTCGGGATGTTCGGGCGACAACGCGGAGCCGACGGTTCATCATGTTGCAGGTGGCAGTCGCTGCGGCAACCTTGGCTCTCTTCGCGGTGACCTTCAACCTGATCCCGCTCCTGCTGGAGCGGGGCTTTGACTACCGGACCGCAGTGCTCGCGTTCAGTCTGATCGGGGTGGGCCAGGTGGTGGGCCGCCTGTTCTTCGCTGTGCTGCCCGGCCGGGCCAACCCGGTGCGCCGAGCGGTGCTCCTGTTCACCGCCGGGGCAACCTGCTTATGGCTCCTGGGACTGCTGCCCGGCCCGGCGTTCATCCTCATTGGTGTGACCCTCCTGGCCGGCGCGGTCCGCGGATGCGTGACGCTGTTGCAGGCGACGGCAGTTGCCGACCGGTGGGGAACCGCGAACTTCGGAGCGGTACAGGGCATCTTTGTGGCACCGGTGACTGCAGTGGGCGCGCTCGCCCCAGCGGCAGGACCGATCCTCGCCGGACTGCTGGGCGGGTACCCGTCAATGGCGTTGGCCATGGCCGGGGTCGCGACCCTTGGAGTGCTGGCCGCCGCGCGTTCCTGAAGGACAGCCGTATGATCAGTTCATCAGTCGCGTTTCAGGATCAGCACTATGGGGAATAAATGCCGGGAACCAGCACGTCGTCAGTCCTTTTCGGTCGGAAGAGCCACCGTCTCCCAACATCGATAATTTTGGCGGCGTCCGTCGTTGCGGGTGTGGCGGGATGCGGTACCGCGAGCGCGGACGCCCAAACCGGGGAAGTGGTAAGGATCGTCGACGGCGATACCCTGGTGATCAACTTCGAGAATAAGGACCAGACCGTCCGACTGCTCAATGTCGACACTCCCGAAACAAAACGCCCCGATAAGGCGATCGAATGCCTCGGCCCTGAGGCGACCGCGTTTCTGGAACGTATGCTTCCGCCAGGGACCCCCGTGGGCCTGGATTTCGACGTCGAGAGGATTGACCAGTACGACCGGGTGCTTGCCGCCGTCGCCCTGAAAGACGGGACATTGGTCAATGCCGAGATAGCCCGCCAGGGGCTGGGCATTGCCGTCCTCTTCGAACCGAACAGCAAGTATTTCGATGTCGTTCGAGACGCTCAGGCGGAAGCCACCGCTAGCGAGAGGGGGCTATATGATCCGGTCGCGGAGTGCACCATACCGGCCGAAATTGAGCAGGCTGCCGCGGCCGTTACCGAGGCCATGGAACAGCCTGCCGGAGCAACGGCTGCTGCGGCGGCGGCAACCGTTGGGAGCCTTGCCGCGGCCTTGGCGTCGGCCAAGGCCCTGCATAGTGCGCTGAAGACCGGTGAGAAGTCAGTTCGTTGGGTCGCTCACTCTACGGCTGCCGGTGTAACTCTCCTTGCCGGACTATCCGCCACCATCGATTCCGGGCAATCAAGACTTGACTCCATCAAGGCCGAAGCTAAGACGCTTGAGACCGAGGAGGCAGAGGCCAAGGCAGACGCTGCAGCGAAGAAGGCGGAGGCAGCTCGTGCGGCAGCGGAGAAGAAGGAACGGGCGGAAGCTGCTGCAGTAGCAGACCAGGAACGGAAGGACGCCGCAGAGCGGGCCGAAGCCGACCGGCGTGCCGCCGAATCTGCCGCGGTAGAAGCGGAACGATTGGCAGCAGAGGAACGGGAACGCCTCCGAAACCTCCCGGCCCCCTATGTCCCTCCTGCTCCGCAGCCCCACGTCCCGCCTGCCCCACAGCCGGCTCCTCCCGTGGTTCAGCCCCCACCGGCTGTGCAGGATTCCTTCCCCGGATATACCGGTCCACGGTGCTATGCCCCGGGCGGCAAAACCTGGAAGCCCTGCCCCTAACCCGTCAGGTGGTTCGGCAGCCGGTTCCCCGGAGCCCGCCCGCGAATCTCCAGCAACTCGCGCGCATGGGCTTCCAACCGGCGGTCCTCCTCGGACCGGGGGATCCACCCCGGCACCGCAACGGCCGTCCCGGTCGAGTCCCTGGCCACCATCACGGTCAGGCAGTAGGTCGTCAGCTGCATGTCATCCTCGGTCGGTTCCCCAGACCGGACGTGCACCGCGATGTGCATGCCCTTGTTGCCCGTATAGACTAGCCGGGCCTCCACCTCCACCACGTCCCCGATCAGCAGCGGCCGGTAGAACCGTACCCCGCCCGAAAACACCGCAACGGTGTCCTGGCCGCAATACCGCGCGGAGCAGACGTAGGCGGCTTCGTCGATCCAGTCCATCACCGTGCCGCCATGCACCTTGCCACCCCAGTTCACGTCGGTGGGTGCCGCGAGGAACCGGAGGGTGACCTTCTCAGCGGTTCCTTCGGCTGTGTAGACCTGCCCGCGCATCGCCTCGACGATCTCCTCGCGCACAACGATCCGTGCTTTGGCCGCGTCCCGGCGGCTGATCTCCGCTGGCGTTGAGGGCACAAAGGGCGGGACCGGAACGGGCTTGCCGTCTTCCCCCACCGCCACGAAGATCACCAGGCATTGGCTGCGCATGGACGCACTACTGCCCTTGACGTCGCCCGAGGACACCACAGTCTGAATGTGCAGCGACGACCGCCCGGTGTGCACGATGGTCGCCTCGACCTCCACCATGTCCCCCACGTTGACCGGGTCAGAAAAGTGGATGTTGCCGACGTACGCGGTCACGCAATAGGACTTCGCCCACCCGACGGCGGCGGCGTACGCTGCCTTATCCACCCACTCCAGCACCGTGCCGGCGTCGACGGACCCGCTGTGCCCGAGATCAGTGGGGGCGGCGAGGAAACGCAGGGTCACCGAGTTGGTCTGGTTCATTGAGCCAGTATCCCGCACCATCCGCCGCAGCGGACTATGTGTCGGCGGCTAGATCTCGCAGCCTGGGTGCACCAACAGCCCAATGGGCAGCATCACCGCCACGTTGGCCATTGTCACCCTGGTCTTACCCGGTTCAGGGAGTTGGCCACGCAGATCGCAGGTCAAAATCGATCGTCGCCGTCCGGGACAGGGGTCGCTTCATGGGTCAAGAATGCCCGTCAACTATTTCGCCTGCGTTGCGTCGTCGTGACCATTTGCCGTCAAACGCTGCACTGACGTTATTCTTTCCCTATCACCCGCGCACCATCCCCGCCCCCGACGCCGTCGTCCGGGCGGGCCGCGCGAATGAGCCAACGGAACCAGACCGAGTCCGCTACGAGCGGCGGCTGGCGGCACAGAACGCTGGCCAACCCAGCAGTAAGAAGGACTAACAGTGCACCGCGACCCATCGGAATGCCTTGACACCTGGATGAGCCGGGAGGCTCTAGCGGAGGGAATGATCCCCGTCATCGGGCGCCTGTACCGCGAGAACAACGTGGTGATCAGCATTCACGGCCGCAGCCTCATCAACAAGTCGGCCATGAACATCCTCAAAGCCCACCGCTTTGCCCGCCGGATCAGCAAAGAGGAACTTTTCCTTGAGGAAACCGCGCCGCTGCTCCGCACCCTCGTGGAGCTTGACCTTGGCGCCGCAGCCATCGACATCGCCCGGCTCACCCAAAAGTTCAAGGCAGACGGCAACGGCGCCCCCCTGGAGGACTTCCTCCGGGCGGAACTGGCCGACGTCGTCGACAAGCGCGGCGCCGACGAGCGCACCAGCACCGACGTCGTCCTGTACGGGTTCGGGCGTATCGGTCGCCTGGTGGCACGCCTCCTGATAGAGAAGGCCGGCGGGGGCCACGGGCTGCGGCTGCGCGCCATCGTGGTCCGCAAGGGTGCCGACAATGACCTGATGAAGCGGGCCAGCCTGCTCCGCCGCGACTCCGTGCACGGCAGCTTCGAGGGCACCATCCGGATCGACGAGGAAACCGACACGATCACCGCCAACGGCGTGCACATCCAGGTGATCTACTCGAACGACCCATCCACCATTGACTACACCGCCTACGGCATCAAGGACGCCCTGCTGGTCGACAACACCGGGCGGTGGCGCGACACCGAGGGGCTCTCGCAGCACCTGAAGAGCAACGGCATCGCCCGGGTGCTCCTGACCGCGCCGGGCAAGGGCGCGCTGAAGAACATTGTGCATGGCATCAACCACAACACCATCCTGTCCACCGACCAGATTGTCACCGCCGCGTCCTGCACCACCAACGCCATCACCCCCGTCCTGAAGGCCATCAATGACCGGTTCGGTGTGGTGCACGGCCATGTGGAGACGGTGCACTCGTTCACCAACGACCAGAACCTGATCGACAACTTCCACCAGGGTGACCGGCGCGGCCGGTCGGCGGCGTTGAACATGGTCATCACTGAGACCGGTGCGGCGAAGGCCGTCGCGAAAGCGCTGCCCGAGCTGGAGGGCAAACTGACGGGCAGCTCCATCCGCGTGCCCACCCCCGACGTGTCCATCGCCATCCTCAACCTGACCCTGGTCGATGGCACCACCAAGGATGAGGTCAACACCTATCTCCGGGAGACCTCGCTGCACTCCGACCTGCGCAAGCAGGTTGACTACATCGACTCGCCCGACGTTGTCTCCACCGACTTTGTCGGCTCACGCCGCGCGGGGATTGTCGACGGGCTCGCGACGATCGCCAACGGCACCCATCTGGTGCTCTACGTCTGGTACGACAACGAATTCGGGTACAGCTGCCAGGTGGTCCGGGTGATGGAGGAGATGGCCGGCGTCAATCCGCCGTCGTTCCCCGCCAAGGAACCCGTCGCCGCCACGGTGCGGTCCTCGGCGGTCTAGCTTCCCGCAGCAGCGCCGCGATTACCGGGTGCGGTGCCGGAGCCAGTCCTCGTAGGACAGGCCCTTCACGGGATTGTCGCGGGCCAGGTTGTCGCCGCTGCTGAAAAACTGCCCCAACGCGCCAGGTAACGGCACGGTGACGAGCCGACCAGTGGCTCCGGTGACCTTACGGTAGATCAGTGCCAGCTCAGCCATCTCGAGAACTTGCGGGCCGCCGACGTTGATGATGCTAGTGGGTGCAGGATCGTGCGTTGCCGCGTCGACGAGCGCCCCGGCCACATCCTCGACGGCGATCGGCTGGAACGCCGCACCCTTCAGGACGGGCAGCAGCCCGGCCTTACCCCCGCCGTCGAACACGGCAGTGACAAAATTGTGGAACTGCGTGGCACGCACCACCACTGATGGGACTGCCGAGTTCTGATAGATCTTCTCTTGGCGCACCTTGGCCCGGTAGTACGAAAACGCCGCGTGGTCGGCGTTGACAAGGGACAGCAGCACTGCCCGCCCCACGCTGGCTTCGCGGGCCCCGGCGAGCAGGTTCAGGGCGCCGTCGTCGAGCGCACGCTGGCCCTTTCCGAAACGGCCATCCAAGACATCGATGATCACATCGGCGCCGTCCAGCACCTGGGTCAGCCCGGCACCGGCTGTCACATCGGCCTCAACGTACTCGGCCCCGGACACCCATCGCAGGGAATGTTGGGCAGGAGCATGGCGGCTGACGGACCGCGTCTCGTGGCCACGCCTGACGCACTCATCGACCACCTGGTGGCCCACCAGACCGGTACCCCCGACGACGACTATTCGTGACATGGCCCTAGGCTACGCCTGCCGGGCGTGGCGGGCCAGCAGGCGTAGGTCGCGTGACGGAACTCGGCTGGCTAGAGTCGAAGGATGGAACAACGAACTCTTGGCAAAACTGCACGCTCCGTTTCGACAGTAGGACTGGGAACCTGGCAGCTCGGCGCCGACTGGGGAGACGTCGACCCGACGGCCGCTACTGCAATCCTCCACTCCGCTGTTGACTCCGGCATCACCTTCTTCGACACCGCCGATGTGTACGGCGATGGCCGCAGTGAACAGACCATCGGCGCTTTCCTCGCTGATAACCCAGGCGTTGACCTGACCGTCGGGACCAAAATGGGCCGCCGGGTGGAACAGGTGCCGGAGAACTACACGCTGGCTAACTTCCGCCAGTGGGTCGACCGGTCCCGCACCAACCTCCGGATGGACACCCTTGACCTGGTGCAACTGCACTGCCCGCCGTCGTCGGTCTACTCCGACGCCGAGGTCTACGACGCCCTCGACACCCTCGTCAGCGAAGGGGCCATCCGTCACTACGGTGTCAGCGTTGAACGCACCGACGAGGCACTGGCTGCCCTCCACCACGGCAGCGTCGCCACCATCCAGATCATCCTCAATGCCTTCCGTCTCAAGCCCCTGGACGAGGTGCTCCCCGCAGCCAAAGCGGCGGGCGTCGGCATCATTGCGCGGGTCCCGCTCGCCTCGGGCCTGCTCTCGGGCAAGTACTCGACGGACACCACATTCGCCGAGAACGATCACCGGAACTACAACCGCACCGGAGCGGCCTTCGACGTCGGCGAAACCTTCTCCGGCGTGGACTTCGCCACTGGTCTCGCCGCAGTGGAGGAGTTCGAGGCATTGGTTCCCGACGGCGTCACCACCGCCCAGGCGGCCATCGCCTGGATCGTGGCCCAGGACGGCGTCAGTACCGTCATCCCCGGCGCCCGCACCACGGACCAGGCCCGCGACAACGCCGCGGCGGCGGACACCGACAATCTGGGCGTTGGATTGGACGACGGCGTCCGGGACATCTACAACCGCCACTTCCGGGAGGCGATCCACCCGCGCTGGTAAACACCGGCTGCGCATCCCCAACCGGTTGACAACAACGGCCCCCACCCATTCCCGGGTGAGGGCCGCTGCAGTGTGTGGTACTGCTACCAGCTGTCCTTCGACAGCCTGATGTTTACACGCCGAACAATGCCGACACGCGGGTCAGGGTCTGAAAGACGCCGTAGGCCAACGGCACAACCACAAGTGCCCAAACGAACGTGGTGCTAGCTGCCTTCATCTCATGCCTCCATAGCGGGTTCTTTAGTAGACGTCCCGGTGGTGGGCTTCGCCTTTGGTTCGTGGAACTTCGAGTCGACCGGGGTGATCATCAGGTTAGCGATGAAGCCGACAATCAGTAGGCCCACCATGGTCAGCAGCGCCGGCTGGTAGGCAGCGGCGGTGAGCTCACCGGGCGTGCCCTGGGCGTCGAGGAAACCGTTGACGATCAGTGGTCCAGCAATGCCCGCAGCGGACCAGGCGGTCAGCAGGCGGCCGTGGATGGCACCGACCTGGAACGTGCCGAACAGGTCGCGCAGGTACGCCGGGACGGTAGCGAATCCGCCGCCGTAGAAGGAAATGATGAAGAACGCCAGGAAGACAAAGAGGACGGTCGTGCCTGCTCCGGCGAGAGCCAGGGTGGTGTACAGCAGGGCGCCGACGCCCAGGTAGACCATGTAGATGCGCTTGCGGCCAATGATGTCGGAGGTGGAGGACCAGACGAAGCGGCCTGCCATGTTGCCAATCGAGAGGAGACCCACGAAACCACCGGCGATGGCGACAGTGATTGCCGTGGTGCCATCGGATTCGCGGAAGAAGTCCTGGATCATGGGCGACGCCTGCTCGAGGATACCGATACCGGCGGTAACGTTGCAGAAGAGCACAATCCAGACCAGCCAGAACTGCTTGGTCTTGATCGCGTTTTTCGCCGAAACGTTGTCGGAGGTGACGAGAGGCTTGGCCTTCAGCGTCGACGGGTCGAAGCCCTTGGGCTTCCAGTCCGCGGCCGGAACCTTGATGGTGAACGCACCGAACATCATGTAGACGAGGTAGACCGCTGCGAGGGTGAGGAAAAGCATGCCTACCGCTTCGCCGCTGGCCACCCAGTCAGCTGCGCCGGAGCTGGGGTCATACATGCGAAGCAGCTGGGTGGATAGCGGGCTGGCGATCAACGCGCCGCCGCCGAAGCCCATGATGGCCATACCGGTGGCCAGTCCTGGCCTGTCCGGGAACCACTTGATCAGGGTGGAGACCGGCGAAATGTAGCCGATGCCCAGGCCAATACCACCGATGAAACCGTAGCCCACATAGACGAGCCACAACTGGTTGGTGAAGATCCCGAGTGAACCAACCAGGAAGCCCCCCGTCCAGAACAGCGCCGAGGTGAACATCGCCATCCGGGGGCCGTTCCGGTCCACCCAGGTACCCATCACGGCGGCGGACAAACCCAGCATCACGATGGCGATGGAGAAGATCACGCCGATCTGGGTCAGGCTGGCATCAAAGTGCTCAACCAGAGCGGTCTTGTAGACGCTGGTAGCGTACGCCTGGCCAATACACAGGTGTACCGCCAACGCAGCCGGAGGAATCAGCCAGCGGTTGTACCCCGGCGGCGCGATGGTGTGTTCTCGGGCAAGCCAACTCATCAATAACTCCTTCGTCACGAAGAGCGTGGGGGAGCAGCCAGGACGGCGGCTACTAACGCTACGTGGAATTTAGTTTTCAGTACTCAACCTCCCTATGCTAGACGAAGATCACAGCCGGCGATGAACGGTAGTTGCGATGCGATAAGCGGTCGGGTCTTTTGGGTCTGGGTCAGCGGCGGGGCGCGAGGGCCGCGTAGTATCCCGGGATCTGCTCCGGCTGGTCCTTCTCACGCATGGCGACGGCATCGATGGTCACCGGGCCGTCCTCAAGAACAGCCCACCCGGCGTCGTCGAACGCGGTTCGCCGCTCGCCCGGACCGAAGTGACCCGGCTTGGGTAACCCTTCGATCGCCAGCTTCAGGGGTTTGGGAATCTGGCTTGGGGTTGCACCCAGGCGGGAGATGTAGCCCAGGGAGTCGCCCCGATAGTTGGTTTCGACCAGGAACACCCGCCCCTCAGCGCCCACCAGAGATCGCAGATTGGCTGCGAGGGCGGCCCGGGACGCCGGGGCCAAAACGTGGAACACACCGCGGACAAAAACGTTGGAATCCCCCAGCTCGGCTGCGAGCAGCTCCCCCGCACCAACCACTGTGCAGTCGACAGTGCGGAAATCCACCCGGTGCTCGGTCGTCGACTCGGCCAGGGCGTGCGAAGTGGCGCTCGGCGCAACGTCCACTCCGATGGCCCGCGGGAAGCGGGTCGCCAGCAACCGGGTGAAGCTCCCGTGACCCGACCCGACGTCGACCACCGGCAGCGCCGGGTTCAGGGTGCGGAGCAGGGCCGGGAGGTAGCTGTTGAACTCGCGGTCACTGCCAGCATCCCACAGCACATCGCCGTCGGCCCCGGTGCTCTCGATCCGACCCCAATAGCCTTCCCAGGCAGCATTCCTATCTCTGGGTACCCCTGAGGAGAGCCTGATGATCGCTGGGAGCAATAGATACTTCTTCAGGGGCGATGGCACCGGTCAACGCTCGTCTCTGAGCCGGTCGACGCGAGGCGCGACCTGTTCCGCACAGAGCAGATCCCCCATCGTCGTCGCCTCGGTTGGCCCGCCGAGTCGGTATCCCTGCCCATAGCCGCTCGGAAGGAACCCTGTTTTTTCGGCCATCTACCCCTCCCGTAACCAGTCGAGCGCGACCGATTCGGTGGTGAAAAATCGGGTGGGGCACGGGAGCGTACTCACCCCTAAAATGAAGTTGGCGATCACCTTATCCACCTGCGACGAGCCGAGCAGGGCAATCCTCGACGCTGAGCAAGGCAAACCAAACACGGTCCGCGCTCCCCGGCTGACCGCCTCTGTCGTGGCCATGTCGACGAGCATCGGGCGACTGGTACCAGCGCATAATTCGTTCACCCGGCCCATCGCCAGGCGAGCGTCTTCTTCGACGATGGAGATCCCGCGGGCCCACCGCAACCGCAGGATGTTGTCGGAGCCGAGAACCAGTGTGGCGTCGATCCCGTCGATCCGGTCCGGCACCGCCTCACCCACCGGGGATCACCGCGTAGCACCGAATGCCCGGCGGCGCGGGTATGCGATGGAAGTCAATCCGGCTGAGACCATGAATACAGCATAGGACCCCGGCGCGCGCCGCCCGCTATAGGTCGGCGTCACCGGGGATTCGGGTGCTCATCACCCGGGCCAGCACAGCAAACCGCTCGTTGCCTGGCAGGTCCCCGATCAGCACAGCTCGGCCCTCCGGACCGGCCAGCGGGATCCGCCAGTTAGGGTACTCGTCCTTGGTCCCCGGCTGGTTCTGGGTGCGCCGCTCCCCCACCGCGTCGGTCAACGCAACGCCGAGCAGCACCGACGGAGTTCTCACGATGAACTCATGGAGCGCCATGACCGTTGCCTCAACACTTTCGGGGGCTCCCCCAGCCGCTGGCCCGGTCACCGACCGGACCAGCGACAACACCGACTCCTGGGCGGCGGCGTCGGCAGCCCGCTCCTCCTCCACCTGACGGTTGAGGAGCCCGAGGGATTCCCGCAGGTCAACGTGTTCGCCGGCCAGATACCCGGCGGAGGGCGGCAGATCGTGGGTGGTGACGCTGGTCAGGCATCCCTGACGGTAGTTTTCGGGGCGGCGCGGGCCGCCGTCGTCGTGCTCAAACCACAGAATCGAGGTGCCGAGGATGCCGCGTTCGGCGAGGTAATCCTGCACCCCCGGCTCAAACACGCCGAGATCCTCTCCGATGACAACGGCGCCAGCCCGCTGCGCTTCGAGGGCCAGTATGCCGATCAGGGCCTCGTGATCGTAGTAGACGTAGGTACCGTCGCCGGATCCGCCGCCCGCGGGGATCCACCAGAGGCGGAACAGTCCAAGGATGTGGTCCACCCGGATGCCGCCGGCGTGTTTGAGGACGGTGCGCAGCATGTCGCGGTACGCCGTGTACCCGGATTCGGCGAGTCGGCCCGGATGCCACGGCGGCTGACTCCAGTTCTGGCCCTGCTGGTTGAACATGTCCGGTGGCGCGCCGACGCTGATTCCGTCGGTCAGGACACCACGCAGCGACCAGGCGTCGGAGCCGTGAGCGTGCACGCCCACGGCCAGATCATGGATGATCCCGATGGTCATCCCGGCGTCCACTGCACCCTGCTGCGCGGCGGCGAGTTGCTCGTCGCAGAGCCATTGCAGCCAGAGATGGAATCCGATCCGGTCCGTCAGCTCGACGCGCCTCGCGTCGACGTAGGAGGCGTCGTCCCACTCGGGGGCGCCCGGGGCGAGGATTTCGGCGAGCGCACACCACAGGGCGAAGTTCTCCAGCCCGGCTCCTTCGTGGCTGCAGAACTCCTCGAAACGACGTTGCCGGCCGGCGTTCAGGGGCACCCGGTGGATGGCTTCCAACGCGCTGAGCTTCGCGGCGTAGCTGCTGTCCCGGTCCAGGATGTCCGCGTGGTGGTTGACCTCCCGGAGGATGGCTGCGTCCAGCTCCACGGCCGCCCTCGCGGGTCCGGACAGGTCGGCGAACTCCGGCACGTCCTCCACCCGGAGGTACAGCGGATTGAAGAAGCGCCGGGTCGATGGGAGGTAGGGCGACGGTTCCACCGGCGGGGTGGGCTCGGCTGCGTGGAGTGGGTTGATGAGGATGAAACCGGCGCCCCTGTTGGCCGAGAATTCGGCGAGTTGCCCGAGGTCGGCAATGTCCCCGATTCCCCACGAGTCAGCGGACCGCACCGAGTACAGCTGAGCCATGAGCCCCCAGGTCCGGGTCAGTCGTGCAGTGGTATCCAGTCGCTGCGGGGTGACGACGAGCGTGCACTGGGCGTCGTCACCGTCGGGTGATCCGGCGTGCAGCGTGTGCCAGCCGAGCGGGATGTCCTCCGGAAGGGTGAGGCGCAGCCGCTCGAGCGGGACGCCGTCAATTTCCGAGCGCTCCACCGGCGATCCCGCGATCTCGAGGTCACGCCACCCGCCATCTTCCAGCATCAGGCGGATCCGGAGACGGCTCCCGGCCGGCATGGTGATGGGGACGTCCTGGGCGATCGTCTCACGCCCGACGATCACGGGCGGCAGCGTCCGCCGCCACGATGCGGTCCCGACGTCGTGCAGGGACTGGGCGGCGTCGTCGTCCGTCTCGCAGGCCACACCCAGCGCGGTGAGCACCTTCGTCAGCGTCAGCGGACTGACGCTCTTCTCCCGGCCGTCCCAACCGCGGAAGGTTGTGCCCACATGATGGGCTTCGGCGAGTCGGAGCAGCAGTTCAGGCTCGGGTGGTCGCGGTGTATCGGTTGCTGGCATACCCACCAACCTAGGGGGTCTGGGAGTGCTTCGCTACGCTGGGATGATGGACGAACTACCGCAGGTCCGGCTCACGGCAACGGTGACCGGGACCGTGCAGGGCGTGGGTTTCCGCTACTACACCCGCGAACATGCCCGCGGGTTGGCCCTGACCGGCATCGCCACAAACCGGGCGGACGGGTCTGTCCTGGTCATTGCGGAGGGTGCTGACAGTGCCGTTCGAGCGCTGGCCCGGTGGCTCGCTTCGGCGGCGGCCCCGGGGTGGGTGGACGACGTCGATGCGTCCTACGGCGAGCCGACCGGGAATTTTTCGGACTTCAGAACCGGGTAAACCGGCCGGGGAGTAGCATGAGGGCACAGTTTCATCAGGGTCACCGGCCCGCGGCGGCCCCGTGTTACAAGGGGGCAGCCATGAGTGCCGAACCACAGTCACAGTCCGAGGAAACCCGTGCTGCGTCAACCGCTTTGGGAGCCGAGCCGCCGGTTACCCAGCGCCGAGCCCGCGAGGTCGCCGAGGCGGCCCGCGAAACCGAATGGACGCGCCCCAGCTTCGCCAAAGGCCTGTACCTTGGCAGCTTCGACCTGGGGCTAGTGCATCCGCACCCGCGCCCCCTCCCGGCGGAGCAGGAGAAGGGCGACGCGTTCATCAGGGACCTGACCACCTACGCCGCCACCCTTGACGGCAGCAGGATTGAACGCGACGCGCAGATCCCCGACGAATACCTCAGCGGGTTCGCCGCCCTCGGCGTGTTCGGCATGAAGATCCCGGAAGAGTTTGGCGGCCTCGGCCTGTCCCTGACCTACTATGGCCGGGCGCTGATGCTCCTGAGCTCAGTTCATCCCAGCATCGGCGCCCTCATCTCGGCGCACCAGTCCATCGGCGTCCCCGAACCGGTGAGAGTCTTCGGCACCCCTGAACAGAAACAGCGGTACCTCCCCCGGTGTGCTGCGGGTGCGGTCACAGCGTTCCTCCTCACCGAGGCCGACGTCGGTTCGGATCCGGCGCGCATGGGGGTGACGGCAACGCTTGACGACGACGGCGCCGACTACACCATCAACGGCAGCAAGCTCTGGACTACCAACGGGGTGATCGCCGAACTCGTGGTGGTGATGGCGAGGGTGCCCGCTCATGCGGGCGGCAAGGGCGGCATTTCGGCGTTCGTGGTGGAAGCCGACTCACCGGGCATCACCGTCGAGAACCGGAATACGTTCATGGGGCTGCGCGGTATCGAGAATGGCGTCACCCGTTTCGACAACGTCAGAGTGCCGGCGGCCAACCGGCTGGGCCGCGAGGGACAGGGCCTGAAGATTGCCCTGACCACCCTGAACACCGGCAGGTTGTCCATCCCCGCCATCTGCGCCGCTGCCGGCAAATGGTCAATGAAAATCTCCCGTGAATGGTCCAACGCGCGGGTCCAGTGGGGTCACCCGGTGGGCCAGCACGAAGCCGTCGGACAGAAAATCGCGTTCATTGGGGCCACCGCGTTTGCGCTTGAGGCGGTGTTTGAGCTGTCCGCCGGGCTGGCTGACAGCGGCCAGAAGGACGTCCGCATTGAAGCGGCCCTGGCGAAGCTCTGGTCCAGCGAAATGGCGTGCCGGGTGGCGGACGAACTAGTGCAGGTCCGGGGCGGCCGCGGCTATGAGACCGCAGCCTCGCTCGCCGCCCGGGGCGAACGGGCAGTCGCCGCCGAGCAGTTGCTACGCGACCTCCGGATCAACCGGATTTTCGAGGGGTCCACCGAGATCATGC
This sequence comes from Arthrobacter glycogeni, assembly GCF_054511155.1. Lineage (NCBI taxonomy): Bacteria > Bacillati > Actinomycetota > Actinomycetes > Micrococcales > Micrococcaceae > Arthrobacter > Arthrobacter glycogeni. Next base: position 108,227 of record NZ_JBTNDE010000009.1, read on the forward strand.
ACCTCCTCATCGCCCGGGAGGCGGTAGACGCGCACCTTTCAGCGGCCGGGGATCTGGCATCGTCCGACGCTGACCTGGCGGCCAAGGCGAAGGCCGCACTCGGCGCGAGCGGGTTCTACGCCCGCTGGCTGCCGAAACTGATGGCTGGCCAGGGCATGAATCCTGCGGCGTACAGCGAATTCGGGAGGCTGGCCCGGCACCTGCGGTTCATCGAGCGGTCCTCCCGGCGGCTGGCCCGCAACACGTTCCTGGGGATGGGGCGGTGGCAGGCGAACCTTGAGTACAAGCAGGTGTTCCTCGGCCGGATGGTGGACATTGGGGCCGAGCTCTTCGCTATGGCTGCGGTGTGCAGCCGCGCCGAGCTGTTGAGGACCACGGAGCCCGACGCAGGGCCCCCCGCCTACGAACTGGCTGAGGCCTTCTGCCTGCAGTCGAGGGGGCGGATCGATCAGCTCTTCACCGCGTTGTGGAGCAACACCGACTCATCCGACCGGAGTCTGTCGAAACGTCTCCTCGACGGCCGCTACACCTGGGTGGAAGAAGGAATCCTCGACCCGTCAGAAGGAACCGGACCCTGGATCGCACCCCCTCCGCACGGTCCCTCCACGCGGGAGAATCTGCACCGCAACTACCGCTGACGCCTGCTCCCGCCTGGGTCAGCGCACGTTCCTGTCACAGCGCTGACGCGGTTAGCGGGCCCAGACGTGAGGGGCGGGCCGCCGGGTGCTGGGGAGGGAGTTATTCAGCCGCCATTCGTGGATCCATTCCGGCAGGATCAGGTCAGCAGGGGGTTGGCCGAGCGCGACGAAAATGTCCTCGTTGCTGACGGGCCCCTTCTTGAAGACCAGCCGAGTGGCGATCACGGCCTTGGCATAGATCTCTCCGTCGCTGACCATGCGCTGCTCGAAGTAGATTGCCCGCTCGTCGAACCCGATGATACGGGTCTCGATGGAGTACTGCTGACCGAGCGTCAGGGACTTGCGGAAGCTGATTGTCTCCCCGTTGGCCACCGGCCCCCACCCCCGACGGCGCATCAGGGACCAGGTACCGCTGCGGATCATTAGGTCAAACCGCCCCAGATCCATGAGCGAAAAATACATGCCGTTATTGACATGCATGGCAATATCAATATCCGTGGGGAGCACCCGTAGCGGCAACGATGACTCACCCCAGATGCTCAGCGCCGGGCGTCGCCGGGAAAGGAAAAGGGTTAGCAGGGTCCGGAACAGAAGATGCATGCCTCCATATTACCGGCGAGTAACATCCGGTGGGCAAGCGGATCCAGGGTCTTTGAGCCCAGATGGTGGTCACTCTGGACCCCTGGGACGGAAATGTCGCACCCGAATGTCCACTTTCACCCCCGGTGTCCGAATTGATAACCGTAGGGGCAGCGGTGGTGACCGGACTGGACCCCGAGCCGGTCACCACAGCCGACCTCGCGGTCTTCCCCACGAGATATGCCTAGACTCGGGTGATGACAGCTCCATACCCGTACGCCCTGACCTTCGACCGGTACCGTGAACGCCTGACCCGCGACTACACCCGCATGGTCGAACTGGCCCCGTCCTCCCTTGCTGCTGTGGTGCCCGCCTGTCCCGGCTGGACCGTCGAGGATCTGCTGCGGCATTTGGCGATGGTCTATCTCCACAAAGCCGAATCCATTCGCACCGGAGCTAAGCCCACCGGCATCTGGCCACCGGCCGAGCTCGCCCACATGGAGCCGGTGCACGCGCTGCGGCAATGCTACGGGCGACTGATCGAGCAGTTTGACGCCCATGCACCGGAGGATCCAACGTTCACGTGGGTCAAGGATGATCAGAGTGTGGGCTTCTGGATCCGCAGGCTAGCCCACGAAACGTCGATGCACCGCTACGACCTCGAATCGGCGCTTGGCGACCCGGTGCCGATCGACCCCGACCTCGCCACGGACGGCATCGACGAGATCCTCACCGTAATGCTTGTCCGGAGCAAACCCGACGACGACGCCACCGGCGCCACTGTCACCCTGCGCAGTGCTGGACTCGCCTGGACCCTCGCCATCAGCAGGGATGTCGTCATCCTGGAGCGCCAGGTCAGCGACCGCGCGGGTGCCCAGGTCAGCGGCCGACCGTCAGAACTACTGCTCTGGCTGTGGGGTCGGGGTCCGCTGCCGGCGGGAACGCAGCCGAGCGCTGTTGCCGATGAATTGCGGCGCCGTCTGGCCTCCGCGACCTAGCGATCACAAACCGCGTAGGGTTCCACCGAAAAGCAAACGCCGTCAGACCCGGACGCCCTCCGCCTGGAACAGCGCGCTCACTGACTCGCCGGTGTGGATGCGGCGGATCGCTTCGGCAAAGGCGCTGGCCACCGAGATGACCTTCAGCTTCGGATGGGCCTTTTCGGCACCGATCGGGACGGTATCGGTGCACAGCACCTCGATGACGTCGTCGCGCTCGGTAATCCGCTCAACAGCCCCATTGGAGAAAATGCCGTGGGTGCACACCACCCGCGCCTTCCGCGCCCCCATTTTGGCCAGGTGATTGAGGAGTTCAAGGACGGTGCTGCCGTTGGCGATCTCGTCGTCGAGCACCACGATGTCCTTATCCCGGACATCGCCAATGATCGATGTGATCTGCACCCGGTCATTCTCGAAGCGTTCCTTCGCTCCCGCCGCCACCGGGGTACCCAGCAGGCGAGAGAACGCCGTCGCGGCCTTCGCGTTGCCGAGGTCCGGGGAGACCACGATGGTGTTGCTCAAGTCAAGGCCCTGGAAGTGGGCGGCTAGTTCGCGGAGCGCGTGCAGCTGATCCACCGGGACCCCGAAGAATGCCTGAACCTGCGGTGAGTGAAGGGTCATGGTGAGGACCCGCGAGGCTCCGGCGGTGGTGAGGAGGTCGGCCACGAGCTTGCCGCCAATGGAGATCCGCGGCGCATCCTTCTTGTCGGAGCGCGCATAGGAATAGTGCGGCATCACCGCGGTGATCCGGCCGGCTGAGGCACCGCGGGCGGCGTCGATCATCATGAGCAGCTCCATCAGGTTCTCCTGGACGGGCTTGACCAGCGGCTGCACGATGAAGACGTCACGTTCCCGACAGTTCTCAAGGAGTTGCACCTCAAGGCAGTCGTTGGCGAAGCGCTGCAACCGGGAGGGGAGCAGCGGGACACCCAAATGCCCGCAGATCTCCTTGGCGAACCCCCCACTTGCTTGTCCACTGAAAACGGCGATCTCTTTGATCAACGGCTTACCTTTCCACGGCAGTTGGTGGGGATCGTGCTGCTCCCATTGTCGTACAGATTGGCACTTCGCGGATCCCCGTGAAGTAACGTGGATGCCGGATCGGGGTCCTCCGAACCGACAACGACGTCTGTCCCAGGAGAACAGACCCATGCCAACGTCCCGTCCCACAACACAACAGAAGACGTCGGTGGTGTCAGCAGCGATGCGCCCGATTAACGCGGTCGTGGAACGCTTCCTGCCCAGCGCACTGGTGTTCGCCGTCGTCCTCAGCCTCGTGGTCGCCGGGGCCGCCCTGATTTTCACCGACGCCGGGCCAGCCGACGTTCTCAACGGGTGGGGCGATGGCCTGGCCGGGCTGCTCGCCTTCATGACCCAGATGGCCCTGATCCTCCTGCTGGGGCACGCGCTCGCCCACACCGGGCCGGTCAGGAAACTCCTTGCCCGCCTCGGCGGCATCCCGAGGAGCCCCATGCAGGCCTACGTCTTTGTGTTTGTGGTCGCCGCGATCGCCTCGCTGATCACGTGGGGCCTCGGCCTCGTCGTCGGTGGCCTGCTCGCCAAAGAAGTTGCCGCGCAAGCGCGCGAACGGGGCATGGCCCTGCACTTCCCCATGCTGGTGGCGGCTGGATTCTCCGGGTTCGTGGTGTGGCACATGGGCTACTCGGGGTCCGGTCCGTTAACCGCCGCAACCGAGGGCTCCTTCATCGCCCATCGCCGAGCAGCTCGGCCGGACCGTCCCGATCTCCGAGACCACCTTTTCCTGGTGGAACATCACCGCCGCGGTCGCCACGATCATCCTGGTCGCCGCCGCGTTGGCACTCGTGTCCCCACGGGCGGGGGACACGATCGTCGAACTGCAGGTCGACGCACGCCATTCCGACCAGGTGACCCTCGACGACGACGTCGTCACCCCCGCCGACCGTATCGACGCCAGCCGTATCCTCACCACCGTGGTGGGGCTGGCCCTCGCCGCCTACCTGGTGATTCACTACGCACAGGGTGGCACCGCCACGTTAGATATCGTCAACTGGACGTTTCTCGCCCTCCTCTTCCTGCTGGTCCGCAACCCCTTCGAGTTGATCGCCCTCACCAAGAACGCCGCCTCCAACGTCGGCGAGATACTCCTCCAATTCCCTCTCTATGCGGGAATCATGGGCATGATGACAACAACGGGCCTCATCAACGTGGTCTCCGACGCCTTCGTGAACATCGCCAACCCCACAACATTCGGACTGTTCGCGCTCCTGTCGGCAGGGCTGGTGAACTTCTTTGTCCCCTCCGGTGGTGGACAGTTCGCAGTGCAGGCACCGATCATGCTCGACGCCGCCGAACGCCTGGGCGTGGACCCGGCAATTGCGATCATGGCCGTGTCCTACGGCGACCAGTGGACCAACATGATCCAGCCCTTCTGGGCGTTGCCACTGCTGGCCATCGCCGGCCTGATGATGCGCGACATTCTCGGGTACACGATGGTCACCCTGATCGTCTCGGGTGTGGTGTTTGCCGGGATCTTGCTAGTCGTCGGGGCAGGCTAGCATTCGCCGTGGCCGCCCGGCACCCACGGCAAACCCTGCTCCTTCACCAACCGGCGCAGTCCGCCCTTCGGCGGCACCACCACCGGGGTGGGCCACCGGGGCGGGAGATTATCCCCCAGGGTGATCCGCCGGATTTTCCGGCCCGCCAGCGGCAGCACCCAGTCATGAATCCACCGGCGCTGCGCGAGCTCCCACTCCCTGAAGGTCCTCGGCGCCGCCGGTTCCCAGTCTTTGAGCTTAACCGAGTGCCGGACGTCGAGGAGGTCAAGCACCCGGGCCGCCATGTATCTGTGGCCGGCCTTCGACATGTGCAGCCGGTCCGGGCCCCACATCCGAGGGTCCTCGTACGCGTCGAAGCTCCAATAGTCCACCAGATCCGCTCCATACCGGTCGGCGATGCGGCGGACGCCGTCGTTGTAGAGCTGATGGCGTTTGCGCAGCAGCCGGAGGGCCGGTGAGACGTTGACGTCGTACCCAGTGAACAGCAGCAGCCTCGCACCGGTGGTGGCCAGGGGTGCCACCAGATCCTCGTAGGCCGCCAGGAGGTGTGGCACCGACGTGCCGGCATCGAGAATGTCATTGCCGCCGGCGTACAAGGTGATCAGTGTAGGGCGCAGGGCCAGCGCCGGGCCCAGCTGTTCAGCGGCAATGTGGCGCAGGCGTTTGCTGCGGATCGCGAGGTTCGCGTATTCCCATCCCGGCTGGTCCTTCGCCATCTTTTCGGCCACCCGGTCCGCCCAGCCGCGAACCCCGTTGGGCAGGTGTTTGTTTGCATCCCCCACCCCTTCGGTGAAGGAATCGCCCAGCGCAACGAACAGCGGCCCGCGCTCACTCATGCCGGGCGGGCGCCCGCTCCACCCTGAGCCTCGATCCTGGCGGCAGGTTCAGTTCCGGCGGCGGTTTCAGAGGCGGAGCAGCGCATGTTCCTCGATGACTTGTTCATAGTGCTGCACCAGCAACTCGCACAGCACCGGCCAGGTGCGGCCCTGGACACTAGCGAAGGCTGCCTCGGCGAAGGCCTGCCGTTTGGCGTCATCACCCACCAGGTCCACGACGTGTCGGCGCAGCTGGGGCAGGTCGCCCGGAGGGTAGAGCCAACCGGTGCGTGACACATCGACGAGGTCAACGGGCCCGCCCCGGCCGGTCGCGACCACGGGTACGCCAGAGGCCATTGCCTCCTGGATGGTCTGGCAAAAGGTCTCAAGTTCGCCGGGGTGTACGAAGAGGTCGAGACTTGCCACTGCTGTGGCGAGGTCTGCACCTCCGAGGAATCCGGTGAAGACCGCGGCAGGGAGCGCCTCTTCGAGTGCGCCGCGCAGGGGCCCGTCGCCGATGATCACGAGCCTGGTGTGCTCGATGTCTGCCAGCACCTGTAGGTCTTCCACCTGCTTTTCGGCGGCAAGCCGGCCCACATACCCGATCAGTCGTTCCCCTCTCGGGGCAAGAGCAGTCCGGAGGTTGTCGTCACGGTGTCGGGGGTGGAACCGGCGGGTATCAACGCCCCGACGCCACAGGTGGACCCGCGGAATGCCGTGCCCCCGCAACTGGTCCACTGCGGAGGTGGAGGGAGCGAGAGTCCTGGCCGCTCCGGCGTGGATGTTTTCCACCCGCTGCCATGCCCAGTTGGCGAGGAACGGCACCCCATACCGGGCGGCATACCCGGGGACATCGGTTTGGTAGACGGCGACCACCGGGATGCCAAGCTGATCGGCTGCTCGTACAGCCCGCCAGCCTAGCTCGAAGGGGGAGGCCAGGTGAACAATGTCCGGGGCAAAACCGGCCAGGATGTTCCGCACACGGGTGACGCCGCCGAGGGCTACCCGCACGCTGCTGTATCCGGCCAACGGAACGGCAGGCAACCGATGGATGCGTACTTTTTCCCCACCCATCGGTTCGGCCCCGCCGGCACCGGAGGGTGCGATCACCAGCACCTCGTCGCCCCGTGCGGCGAAATGTTCGAGCATCTTTTGGACGGAATGGGTTACCCCGTTCACGGCGGGCAGGAATGTTTCGGCAACAATCACGATCCTCACACCATGACCGTGTCACCTCTCGGTTGGGTCACGGTGACAGCAGGGTGTCCAGCATCCGAAGGCCCGGTGAACAGCTGGCGACGGCGACAGGCGCCGCGGCTTCATCCTGCATCCCGCAGACTCGCCGCGAGCTCTAGGGCCAGAGCAGAGCTTTGCTCCAACCGGCTCCGTCGCGCGTGTATCGCAGCCGCAGATGGCGGCGTTCGTGGTCAGCCTGCCAGAACTCGATGAAGTCCGGAATCACCGTGTACACGGTCCAGGTGGCTGAACCGGGCGCCGGCCCATCGCCTTCCAGACGTTTTACCTGGGCAGCGACCGCGTCGTCCAGATCTGCCCTGCTCCGCAGCACGCTGCTCTGCTCTCCAGCCAGGACCAGCGCACGGGCCACCGGGTGGCGACGGCGGAAGTCGGCGTCGTTCTCCTCGGCTCCGGCTGGCCGCACCTTGCCACGGATCCGGATCTGACGGCCCACGGACGGCCAGAACAGGGTCAGCGCGGCTGCTGGGGAGGCAGCCAGTTGGCGGCCTTTCGGGCTGTCACTGCTGGTGGCGAAGGAGAACCCACTGTCGTCGACGTCCTTGAGGATCACCACCCGGGCGTCGGGGACCCCCTCCTGGTCCACGGTTGCCACTGTGACTGCGTGCGGGGCGGTCACTCCAGCGTCAGCCGCCGCGGCCAGCCACTCGAGGAACAGGTCAGTCGGTGCGCCGGGCGCTGCAGCGGGATCAAAGTCAGGGAGGTCATCGGGGAACACTGGAGTGCCACGGAGAAGATCACGCAGTGCTGGGAGCTCAGTCATGTCCTCAGCCTAGGCCCCGGCGCCGCGCTAAAGTCGATCAATGACATCCAATGAGGACCGTTTTGGTGGCGGCAGCGATCACATCCGCTGGACCACCCCGGTGGGACGGTTCCTGGTCCGCCGGGTTCGTGTTCTGGCGGGCTGGATCGGGCCGCACTGGGCCCTGCTGGTGATCCTGGTCCTCGGCGTGGGGCTTGCCGCGACACTCGCCGTCGCGTCCGCCGAAGTGTATGAGGCAGTCGCGGAAACGGACGGTATCGCGATCCTGGACCAGCCCGCGCTGGATGCGGCGGTGCAACTACGCAACCCGGTGCTGGTGGCGCTGGCTACCGGCTTCACGTTCCTGGGGGGCCCGATTGGGATGCCCATCCTGACCGCCGCAGCGATCGCCGCCCTGTGTTTCCGACGCCGAGCAGTCACCCCGCTGATCCTGGTGGGCGTGGCAGCAGCCGGTTCCCTTTTGATGACCGTCGTCGGAAAGAATGCTGTCGGCCGGCTCCGGCCGCCGCTCGAGTTCGCCGTGCCCCCGTACGAATCCTCGCCGTCGTTCCCTAGCGGTCACACGCTGAACGCCATGGTGATCAGTGGGATCATCGCCTACCTGTTGGTCCTGGGCGCGCACCGCAAGCGCACCCGAACCCTCATCATTGCCGGGGCCGTGTTATTTACCTTCCTGATGGCTGCGACCCGTGTCTATCTGGGCCACCACTGGGTCACCGATGTGGTGGTCGCAGCCACGCTTGGCCTCGGCTGGCTGGCAGTGGTGATCACCACGCATCGGCTGTGGCTGACCATCGTCGGCCGTCGCCAGGCGACGCCGCAGTAGGATCCGGCAGTCCGGATCCGGCAGTCCGGGTCGAAGGCAGTCCGGCTAGGGGCCGGCCTGCACTGTCAGGCCGGTCGGCCGGCGCAGCGACGCTGCGATCCGGATCCGAGCCGGATCCGGATCCGGATCCGGATCCGGTCGAGCGTACCGGGCGGGAACAGGACGACGTCGGCGTCTGTGAGCTGAGAGATCGCGCTATCCGGTCCGTTAGCCCCTTCGCGGAGCGGGTCAGCGCGGCGCGGATCCGTTTAAAGTCGGACTTGCCAGCACTGGCCCGGTGCAGCGCTGCGGTGATGGTCTCGGGCCGTGCGTCGTCGGCGTGGAGGGAATCGCCAACTCTGGTGCTGGCGTCGGTGTAGATGGTGCACACGGGGCCGGTCCGCCCGTACATGGCGGGCCTCCTGGTTCCTCCGGTGATCGACTTTGAAGTGACCGGAAATGTAGGGTTGCATTCGGTTTACGATTCTTCGCCTCGGATGAGCAGACCCACATCATGCGCAGCAAATCAGTTGTACCCCGCAGATTCGACGACCGGCAGGACGCCGGCCGCCAACTCGCCCGTGACCTCCTCCGCCTTGCCGGCTCCCCCGGCCTGTTGGTCCTCGGCCTGCCCCGTGGGGGCGTGCCGGTGGCCGCCGAAATCTCGCTGTCATTGGGATGTCCGCTCGACGTCGTTCTGGTCCGCAAAGTGGGGATGCCCGGATTTGGTGAGTTGGCGATGGGCGCCGTGGCGACCATCGGCGGCAGTCTCAGCACGGTACGCAATGGGCCGGTGATTGCGGGGCTGGCGGGCGACGGCGAAGCCGTCTTCCGGGAGGCAGCCGCCCGCGAACGAATCGAGCTCGGGCGCCGCGATGTGTTGTACCGGGCGGGGCGTCCGCCGGTGGAAATCGTCGGGCGGACTGTGGTGCTGGCCGACGACGGCGTGGCCACCGGGGCAACCCTCCGGGCCGCTATCGATGCGGTCCGCCGGCTCCGTCCGGCCGAGTTGATTGTCGCGGCACCGGTCTTCCTGGGACAGTCCCTGGCCGGCGTTCGGTCGGTGGCCGATCGGACGTTCTGGCTCTGGGACGCCGTCACGCTCGGCTCCGTGGGGCAAGCCTACCGACACTTTGAACCGGTACCCGACGGGGAGGTGCTGCGGCTGCTCGGGTCGTGACCGTGGGGGAGTTTCGACTATTGACAGCCCCTGTTGGCCCCCGGATAGTTCTCGCTACGAGGGATACCTGGATTGCTCCCTCCCCGACGGGTAGGAGCTGGTAGAGCATTCACCGCACGCTTCGCATCATGGCCGGGTTGGTGGGGCTTGTGCTGGGGGCCAGCGGGTGCGGCGGCATGGTCTCGGCACCGCCGTCGGCGAGCAACGGAAGCGCGGCGCCGTCACCGGCCGGCGGCAGCCCAGCCACCGCCGCGTCGCCGGTCATTATCTATCTGGAGCCTCAGTTTCGAGGGTCGGAGAGTGCTGAGCTTTCCGAAATCAACCATCAGGTTCAGACCTACCTATTGGACTACCCGACCGTTTTCTCCGGAGCCTACTATTCGGAGGACCGGTCAGTTCTGACCATTGGCGTCGCGTTGCCGGAGGACCCGGCCGTAGCTGGCCTTGAAACGCTGTTGCAAAAGACGGATCCTGCGGGGACCCTGACCGAATCCGTCCCTGTCGACTATTCGTGGGCCGAACTGGACATCGCTAAAATGGAGATCGTGCAGCGCTACATGATGACCGGACCCGAAGATATCGTGAGTGTAGGCCTCGATACCTCGGTGCTGGTTACAGTGTTCCGCCAGGCGGCGGACGTTCCGCCAACCGAGAATCAAACGGCAATCGAGATCGCCCAGCAATACGGGCCAATGGTGAAATTCCGGGAGAGTTCGAGCACCGCAGCTATTTCCGGCTCATGACGGGGCCGGAAATAAATCCGTCCGGCTCGCCGCTCAACCAAGGTGACTTCACTTTCTGGACCACCGCACCCGCCTTTCTCCACTCGAATCGGCGACAATGAGGGCATGGATTCGTTACTGCCGCGGGAGCGTACCGACCCGGCGCCGGGCGCCGTCCACCTCCCCGGCTGGCTCACCCTGGACCGGCAGCGGGACCTGGTTGAGGCATGCCGCGGCTGGGCCGCCGGACCCGTGCCAATGCGGGCCGCAAGCATGCCGAACGGCTCGCGAATGTCGGTGAAGACCGTATGCCTGGGCTGGCACTGGCAGCCATACCGTTACACCAGGACCGCCGACGACGCCGGTGGCGGCCAGGTCGCTGGCTTCCCCGACTGGCTGGCTGAGGTGGGCCGCGATGCGGTGGCAGCAGCCTACGGCGACCCGGACCGCTACGCACCCGACGCCGCCCTCATCAACTTCTACGACGACGCGGCGGCGATGGGCATGCACCAGGACAAAGACGAGCGTTCACCCGCACCGGTGGTTTCCCTGAGTATCGGCGATTCATGCGTTTTCCGGTTCGGCAATACCGAGACCAGGAACAAGCCCTGGACCGATATCACCCTCGAGTCCGGCGACCTGTTCGTGTTCGGCGGCGCATCCCGGTTCGCGTATCACGGGGTGCTGAAAACCCACCCGGGGACGGCCGACCCGGCACTTGGCCTTAAAGGCCGGCTGAACATCACGCTCCGGGAAACCGGCCTGACCTGATCCCGTTCGGGACTTGGATGTATCGACCACCTAGCTCAGCATCCCGCGCACGTAGGCCGCCTGTCCTGCGTGCTGCAGGCAGTCTTCGACCACGCTGACCAGCCGGACCCTGAGGGTGACGGGCGGATCCCACGAGGTGTCGACGATCCGGTCCAGGTCCGTCTCGCCGAGACCGGTGATGTATTCCATAGTGCGGGAGTGAACGGCGTCGTAATAGTCCACCAGCAGCTGCGACGAACCGGGCCGCACCTCATCCACCTGAGCCGAGGTGTGCCCATACCCGGTATCCGAATCGTCGAGGTTCAGGTTGAACAGCCCCGACCAGCCGCCGCTGGTCCACAGTTCCGGCGCCTTGGCGGCGTCGGCTAGGTGATTATCCTGAACCCGCGCCAGATGCCAGATCAGCCAGGCCACCGAGTTCCCTGCGCCGCCGCCGGTGAGTGCGGGCCGAAACGCCAGCTGATCCGCGTCTAGCCCCATCGCTGCGCGGCGTACAGCGTCCGGAAGCCGCCCGAAAGCTTCCTTCAGGATGTCCATTGAGCTCATCAGTCCAGCCCCTCCTTCGATAGATCGCACGGGTGACGCCCACCCATTTACAGGCCGGCCTCACGGTAGAAGCCCTCAATATGCGAGGCAATCAGCGTCGATGCAGCCAACCCCGACGAGGGGTCGTCGTCGTCCCGAGCCAGAATCGCCTGAAGGATGGCCCGGTGTTCGGAGCGCAGGCGATCAGCGGTGGCCGTCCAGTCCGGCAGGCGGCTGGTGAGCCGGAGCGTGTAGGACTCGATCGACCCGCGAAGTGAGGACATCATGGCGCCGATGAGCACGTTGCCGGCAGCTTCGGCGACCGCCACGTGGAACAGCGCATCGAGGCGCAGGAATTCTTCGGTCGCCACGCCGGGTGCGTCCATCTCATCGAGGAGCCCCTCGGCGGTGGCGATCGACGGCGCACTCGCCCTGGCCTGGCCCGCAGCCCAGGTTTCCAGCAGCAGCCGGGTCTGGACAATGTCGTCCACCGGGAGATGCGAGCTTGCCACATGGAAGCGGAGGGCGGAGCCAAGGGCGACGGCTGGGTTCGCGGTGACCACTGTCCCGGCGCCCGGCCCGGACCCCACCCCGGCACGCACCACCCCCATCGCTTCAAGGACGCGGATGCCCTCCCGCGCCGAGGCGCGGGAGACGTTCAGTTGTTCGGCCACCGCCCGCTCGCCCGGGAGGCGCTGGCCGACGGCAAGCCGGCCGGCCGCCAGCTCAGCTTCGATCCAGGACAACACCAGCTCGTGGTTACGCATAGACCCATGCTAGCCAGTGGTCCGACCACAGGCGAGGGGCCACAGTGAAGTACATGAAAAAGAGGCTTGCGCGACCGAACCACAGGCCGGTAGAGTCCACCAGAAGACGTGTGGTCCGACCACACCCAGAGTGAAGCGAGGACGTCATGCCTTCCCAGATTCCCCCAGCACTTAAACGACGCATCCCGAAGGTTAAGGACCTGGCGCCGCTAATGCAGTTCAAAAGGCCGGAGCTGGGCTCCGCTGCCCGGCTGAAGCGGGCCAGCACTATCTGGGACTTGCGGGATATTGCTAAGCGACGGACCCCGACCGCCCCGTTCGACTACACGGATGGAGCGGCCGAGGCCGAAATCACCCTGCGCCGGGCTCGCGGCGCCTTCCTTGACCTTGAGTTCCGGCCGGGGATTCTCCGCAACGTCGAGACGGTGGACACATCGGTGCCGGTCCTGGGTCAACGGTCAGCCCAGCCCTTCGGGATTGCCCCCACCGGGTTCACCAGGATGATGCAGTCTGAGGGCGAGTATGCCGGCTCGCGCTCGGCGGAGGCCGCGGGCATCCCCTACACGCTGTCCACCATGGGCACCGCCTCCATCGAGGATGTTGCGGCGTCGTCGCCCAACGGCCGCAACTGGTTCCAGTTGTATCTCTGGACCGACCGGGACCGGTCAATGGAGTTGATCGATCGCGCAGCCAAGGCGGGCAACGACACCCTGATGGTCACCGTCGATACCGCGGTTGCTGGGTCACGGCTCCGTGATGTGCGGAACGGGCTCACCATCCCGCCCGCCCTCACCGCGAAGACGGTGCTGGATGCGTCCTACCGACCGGCGTGGTGGTTCAACTTCCTCACGCATGAGCCGCTAGCCTTCGCCTCGCTGTCCCGTTACCCGGGCACTGTGGCAGACCTGATCAACTCGATGTTCGATCCCACCCTCACCTATGAGGACCTCGACTGGCTCCGCGACGTCTGGAAGGGGAACCTGGTGGTCAAGGGGATCCAGACCGTCGACGACGCCAAAAGGGCAGTCGACCACGGCGCGGACGGGCTGGTGCTGTCAAACCACGGCGGCCGCCAACTGGATCGGGCCCCGATCCCGCTCCATCTCGTGCCCGACGTCGCTGCGGCTCTAAAGGGCAAGACCAGCATCATGCTGGACACCGGGATCATGAGCGGCGGTGACATTGTGGCGGCTCTGGCGCTCGGCGCTGATTTCACCCTGATCGGTCGCGCCTACCTGTACGGGCTGATGGCCGGAGGACAGGCGGGTGTTGACCGGACGATCGAGATCCTCAGCAAGGAAGCCGCGCGGACCATGCAGCTGCTCGGCGTCAATAAAGTGGAGGACCTCAGCCCCGACCACGTCCGGCTGCTCTAGGGTCTCTGACTGGGATCAAGTGGGAGGCTCCCCCGAACCCGGGGAAATCCAGCGCGTAGACGGGACCACTTTGCTCACAGTGGGCACGAGTTGCTCAAATTCTTTCGGCTTTATTTCCGGCCACACTATATTATCGACGATAAAACGTTCAAGTGTTTGATTTTGGGGCTAGGATCAAATTTGAAACCCGCCTCCGGGGGTTTCATTGACCACAAGGGATCAAGCGAATGGAGCACCAGCGGATGAATTATCCGTTGCAGTACCGGCGTGCTCGTGCGCTGGTCTACGCGGTTCTTCTGTTCTGGCTCTGGGCCTGGCTGGGAAGCAGCTTCTTCATCGCGAGCCTGTTCGGCTCACCTGTCCACGCGCTCCTGGCGATGTATGCGCTCACCGTTGCAATCCTGGTCTCCATTCCCGCCTTGCTCCTGGCCGTCGCCCGGATGCTCCTCACACGCTCACACCCGACAACGTGTTCCGCGCCCACCACCGTCGTCACAAAGCTGAGCGCCAAGCGCTCCGCGGCGCTACCGCCCTCCGGCGTGTCCAACTGGTGGTTCTCGGACAAAGCGTCCTGAGTTAGGCGAAACCTGCGTCAATCCTTCGGGTATTTCGGAAAGCCTTTGTCAATTTGGGGCGGTTCCCGTAGTAGTCGCAAATCTATACTTTTGAGGTGACCTTCTGAGGTTCGGCACTTGTTCGTGCCGAACCTGTTTTGTGTAGGACCTCCCGGGATCTGCGGCAAAGCGGTCAGTCTCTCGCCCCGGTTGAGTTAGGAAAACACATGCGCGTCTTCAGGCGATCCGCCGCGGCCCTGACCGGCCTGATCCTCTTGGCATCAACCCTACCCACGTTGACCGCTGCGCCTGCCTCGGCGGCGCCGGTCGCACCCGAAGACAAGGCAATCGTCGAACCCGTCGAAGGGACGCCGCGCTCGATTCACACCTACGAATCTGGCTACGACTTCGAAACCAACGGGCAGCCGCTGGAACTGCAGAGTGAGGGCGGCGCGAGCGCCGAGCCACAGGATGTTCCGGCAACCGTGGAGCCCGCGCAACGCACGGGTGCCATCAAGGTAAAGCTGGTCACAGTGAAGCTCGCCGACAACGCCAACGAAATCTCGATGGCCAATGCTGTGAACGCCGTCAACGTCTCAAATAACTACTGGAAGTCGATGTCGAACAACCGGCTCTCCTTGTCGGTGACCTCCCAGGTAGCCGGACACCAGTCCAAAGCGCGCTCGAACTGGTCCTACAACGACATCATGAACCAGGTCACCAGCGAACTCCGCTGGACGTACAGCCCCTACACAGCCCTTGTCGTGTTCATCCCGTCAGCACTGCCCGGTGGCATCCTCGGCTACGGCTGGAGCAGCAATGGCACCAGCGGACGGATCCTGATGCCACAGATCAGTAACTTCACTACCAACGTGGTCACCCACGAATTTGGCCACGTGCTCGGCCTGATGCACGCCGACGCCCTGCAGTGCGGAAGCGGCGCCTCGGATACCGGCGTCACCAACGGCCAATTCACTGACAGCACCTGCTACATCCGCGAGTACGCCGACACGATGGACCTCATGGGGTCCGCCCAATGGTTCCAGACACCCGTGATCAGCTCCAGTTTCTGGGACTACGGCAAGTTCGGTCGCGGGGACGAGATCCGCAACGTCGGCGTCGCCTCGGGCCGCAAAAGCTACACCCTGAAACCCTGGGCTGGCACGGCCTCCAATCGGGCGGTCAAGTTCACCGATCCCAAGAGCGGTGAGGTCTACTACCTTGAGCTTCGGGCACCGGTGGGCTACGACCGCGATCTGGCAGTGAACGGCAACTTCGGAGTCAAGATTGTGCAGCTCGGCGGCTCCGCCGCGAACGCCTCACTGATCCTGATGCCTTCCACCAGGCCGTTCGCTGGCTACTACGCACCGAACCACGCCTGGAAGGCTGGCAAGACCTTCACCACAGCTGCTGGCACCAAGGTCACCATCAACTCGCTGTCCACCAGCGCAGCGACTGTCACCATCGATGCGGGGACCATCGACACGCGCGGGCCGTTCAACGACATCGCCGCATCAGGCTTTCGCGGCGAAATCGAATGGCTCTACTCGAACGGCCTCACCACCGGCTGGAAGGACGGCACCTACCGTCCCGCCGCCACCATGAACCGTGACGCCATGGCAGCATTCATCTACCGGCACGCAGGGAGCCCTGCCTTCAACGCGCCGGCACGGAGCCCGTTCAGGGACGTCTCAACCAACAACATGTATTACAAGGAAATCGCGTGGATGTCAGCGATGGGACTTTCCACCGGTTGGGGCGATGGCACCTACCGCCCACTGCAGCCCATCAGCCGCGACGCCATGGCGGCGTTCATGTTCCGCTACACCGCTGACGCCTGCAACCTGGGCGGCGCCGCAGGGTTCGCTGCTCCGTCCACCGCACCATTCAGGGACGTGCCGCGGGGCACCGAGTTCTATAGGGAAATCGCCTGGATGAAGCAGTCCGGCGTTTCCACCGGTTGGAACGACAACACCTTCCGCCCCCTAGACAACATCACCCGCGAAGCGATGGCCGCATTCGTGTACCGGGTCGACGGCGTCCAGCGGAGCCTTGGCGGCTGCCAGCTCTAACCCGGTACCGCATCAGGTCTTACTCTCCGAGGGCGCCAGGTCTCTGGCGACCCTCGGAGAGTAAGTTGTGTCCAATGGACTCCGCGAAGCAGGTAAACGCCGACTGCTCACACTCGGCACCGACCGGAGGTTACCCAGCGCCGTCGAAATCCTGCGGCCCGGTACCCGGAACCGTCCTGCCTGGTTAGCCTCCGCGCCCAGCCCAGTGGGGTGCCGACAAAAAATGACCCCTGTTCGCGACCAGCATCTTCGCTGCACATGGCGGATCGTTCCCGCTTTACGGTCGGGTGCAGTAACCGTAGCCACGATGACCGTCTCAGGCGGCGCGCCGCGGGACGGCTAGGCCCTGGCGGTCGAGGCCCTCCGAAGTCATCTCCTATCCTGAATACTGCAGGGTCGCCGACCTTCCAGTAAGGTGAATGAGTGGACTTCTCCCTCGCCATGACCGCAGGCCATGTCAGCGCCTGCCCGATGACGCCGCGGCGCTCGCTGCACTCATCCCCGAGGGACACCTACTGCGCGCAGTAGCGGATGTCTCCCGCTACCCGGTGTCAGGCTTGACCGCCGGCGCCAAACAGAGACACAAGATTTCGGCCGGTCACGGCCACGCTGCGGCCACCCGCAGCTCGCACATATCAAGTGAAAACGAGTAACTACTGTGAATAACAAGGCCACCCTGAACGCTCCGCCAGCATTGGCGAAGGGCAGCATGCGCATTGTCGCCCTTGGCGGGATCGGCGAAATCGGTCGCAACATGACCGTGTTTGAGTTCAACGGCAAACTGCTGATTGTCGATTGCGGCGTCCTCTTCCCCGAGGAAGTCCATCCCGGCGTCAACCTCATCCTCCCGGACTTCTCAGCGATCCGGGACCGCTTGCACGACATCGTCGGCGTTGTCCTGACCCACGGCCATGAAGACCACATCGGCGGTATCCCCTACCTCCTGAAAGAACGGGCTGACATCCCCCTGATCGGTTCGCGTCTGACGCTCGCGTTCATCAAGGCGAAGCTTAAGGAACACCGCATCAACCCGAAGACCATTCAGGTCGAGGAAGGCGCCAGGAAGCCGATGGGTCCGTTCGACCTGGAGTTCCTCGCCGTCAACCATTCCATCCCCGACAGCCTCGCCGTAGCCATCCGCACCAGCGCCGGAATGGTCCTCCACACCGGTGACTTCAAGATGGACCAGTTCCCACTTGACCGTCGGATCACCGACCTCGTCGGCTTTGCGCGCCTTGGCACTGAAGGCGTTGACCTGTTCCTGACCGACTCCACCAACGCAGACGTGCCCGGCTTCACCACGTCGGAAAAAGACCTGCTACCGGCAATCGATACGGTGTTCCGCACCGCACCCCGCCGCATCATCGTCTCCAGCTTCGCCAGCCACATCCACCGAATCCAGCAGGTCATCGATACCGCGCACCGGCACCACCGCAAGGTGGCTTTCGTAGGCCGTTCAATGGTCCGGAACATGACCATCGCCCGCGAACTGGGTTACCTGACCATCCCCCGCGGCATCCTGGTCGACTTCAAGAAACTGCAGCAGTCCGATGACCACAAGGTGGTCCTCATCTGCACCGGTTCACAGGGTGAACCGCTGGCAGCACTGTCGAGGATGGCCGGTGGCGACCACGCCATCCGCATCGGCGAGGGCGACACTGTCCTGCTGGCCAGTTCACTGATTCCCGGAAACGAAAACGCCATTTACGGTGTAATCAACGCCCTCACCCAGCTCGGCGCCAACGTGGTCCACAAGGGCAACGCGAAGGTTCACGTTTCCGGTCATGCCAGTGCAGGCGAGCTGGCCTACTGCTATAACATCGTCAAGCCCCGCAACGTCATGCCCGTACACGGCGAGTGGCGTCACCTCAAAGCCAACGAGGCTATCGCCGTCGCTACCGGCGTCGACCCAAAGTCAGTCCTCATCGCCGAAGATGGTGTCACAGTGGACCTGGTCAACGGCAAGGCCACCATCTCGGGGAAGATTCCCGCCGGACTGGTTTTTGTCGACGGCGACAGCGTGGGCCACACCACCGAGGACACGCTGGAGGAGCGGCGCAGGCTCGCGGAGGAGGGCGCCGTGACGGTTCTCGCCATCATCGACGCCAAGACCGGCGAGGTGGCTGAGCCCCTCGAATTCTTCACCAAGGGCTTCGAATGCAGCCAGGATGATCTCGACAAGGCCTCCGACGCGATCGAGAAGTCCCTGGTCAACCCGGGCGGCGGGCGCAACGGTGGCACCAATGATCCCGAGGACGTCATCGAGCGGGCCACCGCTTCCTGGATGCGCCGGTTCTACAACCGGACACCAGTGGTGACGGCGATCGTCGTCGACGCCTAGCCACACGGCGCCAGGTTCCCAAACGCTCGGGGAGCGGTCCCGGCCGCGCGGAGGTGACGGCCTTTCGGCTATGGGCTGCAGGTGACCTAGTTCCCGACCAACGGCGTTCCTTCGATGGCCAGGATGGTGACGTTGATATGCCCGACGGCGAGGCCGCCACGCTGAATGGTTTCAGCGGCGATGGCTTGTAGTTCCCGGGCAAGACTCAGCGCTGGGTGTCCAACCTCCGTCGCGATGTCGAGATGCAGATTGACCACTCCATCAGTGAGGGAGAGGACCATGCCATCGCGGGTTGCCACGATCGGATCCGGACTGGTGGAACGGAGCGTCTGGTGAAACGTGTTGACCGACGCGATCTTCAGCCGTTTCATGACGCTGCGGACCGTAGGCTCCAGCCGCAATAAACCCGGTTGACTCCCGAGCGATTCGGTCAGCATATCCGCGATCACTTCGAGATCGAGTAGTCGCCCTTCCATCGCCTGATCAGACATCGTAAAGGTCCTCCACGATCACATTGATCTGTTTCATCGAAATTGTGGTTTGTCCTTGCACAACCGAGCCGATCCGTTCGCGGAGCAACTTCATCGTCGCCGGAATTTTCACCGTCGAAGACAGCGCTACCTGCAGCGTTATTCGGATGTCTGCGACGTCAACGGGATCGGTGGAGGAGGGCTTGGTCCCAGGAGTGATGATCGTACATCTGCGGGCGTGGACCCCTGGCAAGGTTGAGGCGGCAAAGCGGATCAAACCGTTCAGCGCCTGCTCGCTGATGTCGATTGTTCCCAGAGCAGTGGTATCGAGGGGGGCCCGACGGCCCCGGCGGATCTCTGCTCGGGCAACCATCATGATTGCCTCCCTGACGCGGGCCCCCGGCTGAAGATCGGGATCTTGCCGGTCACGATCTCGCATTGACTCGGTCACCGCCGCAAGGTGGTGAAGGGCTGCGCGAGCGCTCTGGCACTCACCACAAGCCCGCTCATGAGCGGTGGGAGGCTCATCAATCACCGACCACAGGTCATCGAGCTCCCGGCCACAGCCTAGGCGCGGGCGGTCATCATTCAACGCCATGACTCCATCCCTTCTGCCAACGATCGTTTAGCCCGGGCAATACGTCCACGAATGGTGCTCTCCGGGAGTTGCATGATCGCCGCAATTTCGCTGTAGGAAAACTCGTGGACCTCACGGAGCAACCAACACGCTCTCGGACCAGGAGGCACAGTAGGCAGCAGATCTGCCAAAGCCCGCATCTGAGCGTGGTTCTCATACTCCTGCGCCGGATCCATGGACCGACTGACGCTTACCGCGTCGCGCGCCCCAAGGCCACTAGCGGACTCGAGTTCTGCGGTATCCATTGGATCCGCTGGCCGCCTCTTCCGCTTCCTCAACGCGTCCAGACATTTATTGGTTGCGTTTCGGTAGAGCCACGGGACGAAAGCTTGAGGGGCGGACAGTTTTGGTAGGGTCCGCCAGGCTGAAATAAAGGTCTCCTGCACAATGTCTTCGGCTTCGGTCCTATCGTTCAGCATCCGAAAACCCAGTCTGTAAATGCCACCCTGATAGGCGGAGATCAACCATTCAAATGCCTGAGGATCCCCATCCTGAGCCCGCGATACAATCGTCAACTCATCGAGCTCGTCCAGCGACACCCCCACAGAGTCGCTCCAGGACTTGTGCGGGGACGCGTTGCTGCCCTCGGTCGCATCGCCGCCAGCCGCGGCCTCCACCGAATCCTTGGTGGCAGGAGAACTGCCGACGAGAGACGCCGGCTCCTGCGCCACAAGACTCTCCAGGGAGGGTCCCTGATCAGGCGCATCACCGGATCCGGATCCAACGTCGCGGTCCTCGCCAGAACCCGAGCCGCGTTTCGGCTCGTCGCGGTAGCCAGCCTGATCCATGCGGCCCCTCCTCTAATGACGCTGTCGTGACGAACTAATACTGCCGCTCAAAGTGCTGAGTTGCGATTTCAAGCTCGACACGGCTTGTGACATTGCACTGGCTGAGACCTGGACAAGCCTATGACACTTTCTCAAGGAGCCGCCACAGTCACCCCACAGTCCTAAAGCTAGCCCATGCCTCCAGAAATAAGTTGGGCAGAACGCGTGACGTTTTGGGTGATCGCAGCGTCTTACCCCATGTACCGCAAAATCTCTTGATGAGTAGATTGGATTTATATGTCAAACGATCAGAACCCCACAGCACGACGCTCGGATGTCGTTCCAGCCACCGGCGAGGAGCAGAAGCGTCAGGCAGAGCAGCAGTCCAAGGACAGCAAACAGGCCAAGAACGTGGGCCCGCTCCAGACGGATCAAGGCAACACCACCATCAACGAGACAGTCGTGCAGAAGCTCGCCGGCATCGCGACCCGCGAGGTCCCCGGGGTCTTCGCCATGGGCAGCGCCGGTCGCCGCGCATTCAGCAGTCTCTCGGAGCGTATTCCCGGCTCGCAGACCAACGTCGCCGGCGGGGTGAGCGTTGAGAAGGGCGAGCGCCAGGCCGCCATCGATCTGTCGATCGTCGTCGAACACACCGCCTCCATCGTCGAGGTAAGCCAGATGATTCGCCGCAACGTCATCGCATCTGTTGAAGATGCCACCGGGCTAGAGGTCATCGAGGTCAACATTAACGTGACCGACGTGCACCTCCCCGAGGATGACCAGAAAGAGAGCAGCGACTCAGGTCGCGGCGAACTCCAGTAACAACGGTTCTAGAGGTCTTCACTGTCGTCCGACGTCGGTGGGGACCTCTGGACTGGGCCACCCTCCGAGGCTGCCCCCAGCGCCTCGTGGTCTCGGCCGGCCCTTATCATTCGTGTAGTCACCCTGCAGCACTACTTTTGCAAGATGGAAGGTATCAATCATGAGTACAACAGCTATGGGGCTGCTTGTGGGCCTCGTCCTCGGCTGGGCCGCGGCGTTCGGCGGTTTTTCCGAATTCCTCATCGTCGCCGTGTTCGGCGCCGTCGGCCTGCTTGTGGCGCGAATTATTGACGGCAAGCTCGACATCGGTGCTCTGACCGGCCGCTCGAGCTCGCGCCGATGAACTCCGCTGAAAGCCAGGGCGGACCGCAATCGCGCAAGCGCATCCGGAACAGTACCCCCAACCCCGAGGAACGCGGCACGCTCACCATCGCAGAGAAGGCCATCGAAAAGATCACAGGTCAGATTGCGTCGGAAGTACCCGGCGTCAGCGGATCGACTGGCGGGTTCCTCGGTATTGGCGGACACAGCGACGAAGATGCCCGCCCGCGGGTCAAAGTCCAGCTGAACGGTCTTATCGCTTCCGTCCAGGTGAGTGCTGGCGTGCGCTACCCGGCTCCGCTGCGTGCGACAACTGATCGGCTTCGGCAGGACATCCGTGAAAAGGTCAGCAGCCGCTGCGGTGTTGACGTGCGCCAGGTAGATATCGACATCGATGTCCTGGTGAGCCAGTCCAACTCAAACAGCCGAAGGGAACTCCAATGAGCCCGAAACCAGCTTCCCAATCCCTACGCCGCCGGTCGAGCCGATCACTGCCAGCCACGATTACGGCCGCCGTGCTCTTGGGTTTGGCTGCAGCAGCCGTGTGGATCGGGATCAGCCGACTGGTCACTGGCTCGTGGCCCGCTTTTCTTTCTCCCCTGCGGGAGGGCCTCTCAACGCTGACCTGGAACAGCCCAGCAGTGTGGATGGCCGCAATAGTGTTCCTGATCCTTGGAATCGTCCTACTGGGCGCCGCACTCCTTCCGGGTAGGCACACCACTGCGCGCCTGTCAGGGCCGGCAGGCTCTGACCCACGATCGTCGGAGACAGTCATATCCCGCCGCGGGCTTACGAAGATCACCAGCGCCCATCTCGACCAGGCGGATGGCGTGGACAGCACCTCCGTCCGGGCCACAGCCAAAAAAATCGACGTGATCGTCAGGACACCGCTCCATGATTCGGGAGACCTCTCGGACAGGTTGCGGGATTCGTTGACTCGCAAACTGGAACGCATCGGTCTCGACCCCATCCCCAAGGTCGTTGTCCGCGTCCGCACCAGCGAGGACTAGCATGCACACCGTCAGCTGCCTTACCGTCAGCAAACGACCCCATGTCCGAAGTAATAGCCCCGCTTCATTTCTTGGAAGGAACCACTCATGAGGGAAACTGCTGGCGGCCTCAACCGCTTCTGGCTGGCGGTCGTCGGTCTGGTCCTACTGGTCCTTGGCGCCGTCGGTGTCCTTCTGGCCAGTGGTCTTGCCGCGAGTCTTGCCCGGTCTCTTGGACTCGGGATCCAGCCCGCCCCGGCAGACCAGACTGCTCTACCAACCGGCTTCCAAGACCTCTTTGCCAATCAAATCGCAGCAATAGTCGTGGCGATCGTCGCTCTAGCCGCTGGGCTGCTTGCCCTCGGATGGCTGCTTGCCCAGGTCCCGAGGCGCAATCAGGCACGGGCCTTCCGCCTGCACACCAACGACGGGATCGACGGATACACCAAATGCGAACCGCGCGTCGTCGCGGAAGCAGTTGAGAATGGGACCAGAAACCTCCCCGGGGTGACGTCGGCGTCGGTACTACTCCGTGGAACGTCAACCGCGCCTGAACTCAACATTGACGTGAAGGTAGATGACCGTGCGGATGTTCAGGACATCGTGCGCCGTATCCACCGGGACATCGCAACCGATCTCGAGATTGCGCTGGAAGCACCACTCCGGAAGCTTGCCGTCCTCGTGAATGTCACGGCGCACAAGGGTAGAGACAAGGCCGCCGTTCTCTAGCTGATGAATCATGGCTGAGTGGATCAGCGCTGAGCGACGGTCGACTCAGCGCTGATCCAAGGCAGTACAATCGGGTCATGCAGTGGTTTAGGGTGAAACACTGGGTTAAAACAAGCATGTGGGTCATCCCGGTGCTGTTTATTCTCGGCGGAATAGTCCTGTCCTCGACCTTCATCGCGATCGACCCCACAGGTGAACTAGTGCCGCAGGGCATCAGCGGCGATGCTACCGCTGCAATGCAAATCCTCTATCTGATTTCGTTTGCTATGCTCACCCTCACAGGCCTGGTACTGTCCATGGTCGTCCTCGTCGTGCAACTGGCGATGAGTACTTTCTCTCCCCGGATCGTCCGTCAGATCCTTCAGGACCGGCCATCGCAGTGCGCGATAGGACTGTTCGCCGGGACCTTTACCTTCTCGCTGCTGACGATGCGCACCGTTGTGACGGCTCCGGAGGGCGGCACCGCACCCGGGCTGGCCGTGGCGGTCAGCATTCTGCTGGTTCTGTCCTGCATTGTGACCCTGGTCTGGTACCTCAACCATATTGGCCAGTCCTTGCGTGTTGCTCCTTGGTTGGCTGGGTCGCCAAGGATACCCTCGCCGCTCTCGACAGAATTTTTCCGGCGGGCCGGGAAGAACAGCAGCGCGATGACCAGCTCATACTCACGAAGCGCAGTGGAGTTCTTTTCGAATTCAATTCGGCCCGACTCATCAAGCTCGCTCAGAGCGCAGACTGTTCCTTCGAACTCTTGTGGTCCGTAGGCGATTTCGTACCGACCGATGCACCGCTCATCCGCATTCACGGCAGTAACAACAAAGTGAACTCAGCGGCGGTTTGCCGGTGTGTTGCGCTGGGCCCTGAACGCACCCTCAATCAGGACGTCGCCTACGGCCTACGCCTGCTCGTCGACGTCGCTCTGGGCGCCGTTTCGTCCGGACCCTTTGAGGATCCGACGACGGCAGTACAGGCCATCGACCGAATCCACGACGTTCTTCGTCACATCGTCCTTCGTCCCCTCCACACGGGGGAGTACGCGGACGACGACGGCGAGCTGCGACTATCGGTGCCTTCACTCACGTGGGACGGCGTCGTCGAACTGGCCTTTAACGAGATCCGCAGGGCCGGCGCCGCTTCGCCTCAGATCACCCGTCGCCTCATGTCAGCGCTGGGCGATCTAGTCAGTCTCGCTCCGCCCGACCGAAAGGCAACGCTCGAACGCCAGAGGTGGCTACTCCGCGAGTCCGTTGAGGTTTCGGTTGACAATCCGGATGACCGGCGGCGGGCCCTGATCCAGGATCCCAGTGGAATCGGGTCAAGCACCGACCTTGTGCGTTCGCCCCGCGACGTACTTTCCTAGAGATTCTTCTACCTTCACCCACGCAAGCCGGACAATACCCGCGCACAATCAGCGCAGAAAGAACCCCGCAACGGGAGTCTTCGTTCCGTTGCGGGGTTCGGTTCTGGGTGCGGCTCTGATTCTTTAGCCGCCTTAGCCGCCGAGGCCGCCGAGGCCGCCGGGGAGCTTACCGAGGAGGTCCTGGGGGTTGATGCCTAGCTTACTAAGCATGCCCTGGTCCTTATCGGTGTCGACCTGGTCCGGCAATTCCTGCTCGGCCTGGTCAGCTTTATCGTTATCACCCTGGCCCTTGAGGAGATCAAGGATCTGCTGCTTATCGATTTTCATTATTGTCTCCTTTGTTGGTCTTGTTCTGCTATTCGTCAAGCCGCGAGAAGCGCAGCACTACTCACTCCTCACCGGGCAGAGCCGCGGCGGCCTGTCGTCATCCGAGACTCAGGTCCGCAGACCGGCCTTATCAACCTTGCGATGGAAGCGCATTCCCGCAAGACCACCGAGGATCGCTCCGATGAGGGCCACTGCCGCTGCGATCAATGCCGCAATAACACCGGTAGTGGTCAGGTCATCCCCCGCGGGGATCTGTGGAAAGCTGTTGATCTGCGAGAGGATGTTGAACTGCTCTCCGGCGACGAGTCCTAGTACCGCTACGACGATGGCGATAACGATGGCCCAGACCCACACTGCGATGCCCTGCTTCATACCGTTGAATCGCGCCATTCTGCCGGCAACGTACCCTCCGCAGTAGTAGGCGATCAGCAAGATGACCAGCAGCACGATGCTGCTGACAATACCGGCAGTCTGTGGATCCGACGCTGCTTCTCCCGCGATGTCGGTGTTGGTTGCCGAGCCGACCGCCGCACCAAGGGCGGCGGCGAGGGCACTCAGAAGGATCGCGGTGCCCGTAGCGGTGAGCCACCCGAAGAACGCAGAACCAATCTTGATTCCGCCAAACTCTTCCTTCTCCCGCGGAACGTCGTGCTCAGCGTTGTGGTCTACATCAGTGTTGTTGTTGTGCCGGAGCGAGTCACCGTGGTCTCGCTGAGCACGTCTCGGGCTGGTGTCGTCTGTACGGCTATGCTCCGGACGGTTGTCCGGGGACTGGGCCGAGCCTGCGCTGGTACTCATATATCACTCCTAAATTATGGACCGTGGTGCCGGGCGGGCACTTGTTCGGCACCCGCCCGGCATCATGGGTCGAATAATTTTCTAGCGGTTGTCCCGGCGGCTGTCGTCGGTGGTCAGATCAGCGTCCGTGTCGGTATCAATCTGCTCCTTGCGGACTTCCTCGGTCACGGTTTCCTGATCGGTGACGGCTTCCTTGCCCATGCGAACCCGCTCCACCGCAACGGTTTCTTTCTCCACGACAGGAACCTCGGCGTGAAGAATCACCTCATGTTCCTCTTCGCTGATATCCGGCCCCGAGGTTGCGGCATCGCGGTTGGCGTCAGTGATTGGCTCGCGCTCAATCGTGACTTCCTCGCGGCTGACCGGGACGGTCTTGGTGACCATCTCGGTGACCACGTGCTTGCGCAGCCGTGCGCGGCCGGTCTCCCGGCTCTGAGTCCCGATGTTCAGGCGTTCTTCGGAACGGGTCATTGCGTCGTCGGTGGTGGGGCCGGACGTGTCGTGGCCCACGACGCCGGACTCGCTAGCGTGATCGACGCGCTCGTCGCCTGGCTGGAATCCTGGCTCGCCGCTGGTCGTGCGCGACTCGTCGTAGGAGTTGTTCTCGCCGGGGCTGCTCAGGCCGTAGTGCTGGTACAGCCTGCCTTCTTCCTCAACGCTTAGGTCGCCGTCGGGGTCAACCCGGGGTGCGTCCTTGATCTGGTCTTTGGAGTATCCGACGCGGACGTCGTTGCCGTCCGCCTGGGCACCTTCCAGGGGTGCGAACGATTCCGAAGTGCCGAACATCCCGGTCTTTACAGTCACCCAGCTGGGGTTCCCGGTCTGGTCGTCGAGGTAGATCTGTCCGACTGAACCGACCTTGGCCCCGTCGTTGTCGATGACGTTTCCGCCGTTGCTCAGAAGGCGGTCAATGTTTTCTTGCGTAATCATGTTCTGCTCCTTGCTATCTGACTTCGGTGATGTGCTGGACAGTGCGATTTGCGGGTAAATCTAGTAGCGGTGCGCGCCTGGGCCCTGAGGCTGGGTTTTGGCTGTCTGCTGCTGGGCCTTGGTCTTGGCCTGCTCAGCTTGTTCCTTCACGGATGGCGCG